>NZ_JBRRBO010000003.1:0-165911 GCF_056756175.1 Stenotrophomonas sp. STEN240
GTGGGTAGCGCTGCCCAGGGGGTGCCGGGGTCATGAGGGGTCCCGCCCCTAGCACCGGTGGCCCCCCCACTACCTAGTAGCTGCCGTCGAAGGCGAAGATCGGCTTGCGCTGCTGCCACAGGCCCTTGGTGAAATCCGGGAATTCCAGGGTCTGGAAGCTGTTGGCGATCGACTGCTCCGACAGCGGCGTGATCGCGCTCCAGGTCACCGCATCGTAGATGTCGATCGGCATCGGCGCCTTGGCCTTCAGTGCTTCAACGAAGGCATGGATCACGAACCAGTCCATGCCACCGTGACCGGCACTGGCAGCGGTCGCGGCATGCTGCTTCCACAGCGGGTGCTCGTACTGGTCCTGGTAGGTCTTGAACTCTTCCCACTGGTGCGGCGGGCTGCGGCCTTCGATATGGATGCCGTGGTTGACGTCCATCCACAGGCCCTTGGTGCCCTGCACGCGGAAGCCCATCGAATACGGGCGCGGCAGGGAGGTGTCGTGCTGCAGCAGGATGGTCTCGCCGTTCTCGCACGCCAGCGTGGTGGTGACAATGTCGCCCAGCTTGAAGGTGGCCTTGGTGCTCGGATGCGTGGTGCCGCCGCTCTTGGCCACGGTGTATTCGTGCAGGCCGCGCGCCTTGCTGGCGAACGCATTGATATGGGTGAAACGGTTACCGCGATTGATGCCTGTATACATCGCGCACGGGCCGATGCCGTGGCTGGGATACAACTCGCCATTGCGCTGCACCGAATGCTCGGTGCGCCAGCGCGCTTCCGACCAGCCCTTGGCACCAAACTCAACGCCGCTGTCGTAGGGCTGCGACGGATCGCCGGAATTGAACTTCACCCCGCGCAGGTCGTGCTGATAGCCGCCCTGCAGATGCACCAGCTCGCCGAACAGGCCTTGACGCACCATCTGCAGCGCCGCCATCACATCGCGCCGGTAGCAGACATTCTCCAGCAGCATGTATGGAGTGCCGGTGGCCAGCTGGGTGTTGAGTACATCCCAATGGTCCTGCAGGGTAATGCCGGCAACCACTTCGCAGCCCACCGCCACCTTGGCCTGCATCGCGGCAATCGCCATCGGTGCATGCAGTTCCCACGGAGTGGCAATGATCACGCCGTCCAAACCGCGCTGCTCCAGCAGGCGCTTCCAGGCATTCTGGTCGCGGTCGGCACCATAGGCCTGCGGCGCCGGTTTGCCGGCCTTGGCCACCATGTCCATCGCACGGCCGAGCATGATCGGTTCGATGTCGCACAGGGCAACCACTTCCACGTCGTCACGGCGTACCAGCTCCTTCAGCAGCACCTGACCGCGCATGCCGGTGCCGATCACACCCAGACGCATCTTGCGGTTGCGTGCCCAGGCGGGGGTCTCGGGCAGCAGGCTGGTGGCGGCAAGGGCCGCACTGGCCATGATGAATTCCCTACGCTTCATTGTGTTTCCTCTTTCATGGATCTTGCCGGTGGTGACGTGCGTGTCACGACCTTGCTGACGGTGTCACTGTCTTCCCCCTCATGCAATGCATGAGGGGGAAGCGATGCTGCGGTTTGCTCAGAACTTGTAGGTCGCGGTGACGCTGTAGATACGGCCGAAGTTGTTGGTGTAACCGGAGAAGTTCATCCAGTCGTTCGGATCGTAGAACGGCAGGCGGTTGAACAGGTTCTTCACCGTGACGCCGACACTCAGCTTTTCGATCGGCCGCCAGTTCACGCTCAGGTTGGCCGTCCACCATGCCGGGGCGCCGCCACAATGGCCGGGAGCCAGGTCGAGGAAACTACCGGTGCAGGTCTGCGCGTTGTTGTCTTCCGCATCAACACGGTCGTAGGCCCACTTGGTACCGCCGACATAGTTGACGTAGAAGCCAGTGTCCCACTTGCCATACGTCCAGTTGGTGTTGAACGTCGCGCGCACCTTCGGGTTGTTGTAGTAGCCAACCAGGTTGCCGTAGTACCAGCCGTCGCCGTTGTCGGAGTTGTACATGTTGCGATTGGCGATGGTAGCTGCCACACCGATGTTCAGACGGCCCCATTCCCCCAGGTCGAAGCGGCTGCGCAGATCCACGTCGAAGCCATCGATCAGGGTGCGGCCACGGTTGCTGTACTGGCCGATCACACTGGCTACGTTGCCGATGCTGTAGCCCGGCAAGGTACCCGGACAGGTCACACCGCTGGACGGGTCGCTGCACATGGCGGCCAGCGCAGCAAGGTTGGACTTGTCGGACTCGGTGATCGGGAAGCGGGTCATCGAGTCGATGTCTTCTTCCTTGCTGTAATCCGGCGCGACGATCTCATCACGGCGGTACACGAACCAGTAGTCGGCCGACACCGACAACCAATCGGTCGGCTCCAGCACGAAGCCCAAGGTGGCGATCTTCGCCTTCTCCGGCTTCAGATCCTGGTTGGGTTGGGTCATGCGTGCCACGTTGCGGCTGCAATCGCTGTTGAACAGGCTGTTGCCCAGGTCCTGGTCGACGACGCGGTTGGACTGCCGCAACAAACCGGCAATTGCATTGGTTTCGGCGCAACGGACTTCATCACGGTAGCCACCGATCTGTGCGTACACGCCACCGCTGCCGGCCTCGGCCAGGCTGGGTGCACGGAAGCCTTCGGAATAGGTACCACGCAGCATCAACTGCGGCAGCGCCTGGTACTTCAGGCCGATCTTCGGCGCGGCATTGGCGCTGAAGCCCGGGTACTTGTCCAGACGCAGTGCCAGGTCCATCTCCAACTTGTCGGTGAGCGGCGCCACGGCTTCGCCGAAGATTGCATAGGTGTTGCGCTTGCCGTCGAACCACGAGCCACCCTGCTGGGTGATCAGGCCGTTTGCAGCATCCGGGTTGCCCGGCGTATAGAAGGTTTCGCGGGTAGCGTTGAAGCCGAATGCCGCGCGCACTTCACCGGCCGGCATGTTGAACAGCGGGCCTTCGATCTTGCCGTCCAAGGTGTGCAGACGCGTCCACGACTCGATGTCGAAGGTCGGGAAGGCTTCACGGATCAGCGCCGCATTGGCCTCACTGATCTCACCGAACTTGTAGGCCGGGTGATCGGAAATGATGACGCGGCCGGTGCCCGGATCGACGGTATACGGGCCGAATGCCTTCTCGAAGCCCTTCAGGTTGACGTTGGTGGTCTGGTAGGTGACCGAGTGCGAGCCGGCGGTGGCGAACGCGGTTTCCCAGTTCCAGTCGCCAGCAGCGCCACGCAGACCTGCCACCACGCGGTAGCTGTCATCGGTATTGCGCTGGCCGAAGTGGCCACCGCCGACGTCCTGCAGCAGGTAACCCAAACCGACCACACCGCCCATCATCGCCTTCAATTCCGGGCTGGCATGGTTGTATTCGTTGTTCGGGCCCAACCACGGGGTCAGGAACTGGTTGACCGTATTGCCGGTGTTGCGCGAGAACCAGCTCTGCGGGTTGCCGGTGGTGGTGCCATACGCGCGCGGCGTGCCGCCATTGGCATGCAGGTCGATGTCGGTATAGGTGACTTCGGCAAACGCCTCGGTGCTGTCGTTGAGCTGGTAATGGCCATTGACGTAGGCAGTGACGCGCTTGGAATCCGCGCCGCCATTGATCTGCCGGTTCATCCAGGTCTGCCAGATGCAGCGCGTGCCGCTGCTGACCTGCAGCACGTTGTTGCAACCCGGTGCGGCCTCATCCCTGCGCGCGCCGGTGACCGGATCGATCGCGTAGTAATAGCCAGGATTGAACACGCCCGGCGCGCTGCCGGTGTCCAAGCGCAGGTTCTTGATGTAATCCGGATTGTTGACGTAGAACTGGCCCGGGTTCTTCAGGTACCACTCGCTGTCCGGAATGCCATCGCGCTCATAGAGATTGACGCTGGCATAGACGTTGTAGCCGTCCTCGGCCATGTCACCAAAGCCACCGGTAACGCTGGCCTGCTTCTCGCCGAAGGAATCAAAACGCGAGGCGGTGTCCCAGGTGCCACTGACTTCCAGGCCCTGGTAGCTGCTCTTGGTGATGACGTTGATGACGCCGGCCACCGCGTCGGTGCCGTAAACCGCCGACGCACCATCGGTCAGCACTTCCATGCGTTCGATGACGGCGGCAGGAATGGCATCGATGTTGACGAACTGGGTCTGGAAGCCAGCTGGAGCGCCGTAATACGACAGGCGGCGACCGTTCAACAACACCAGCGTGCCCTGCGCGCCGAGGCCACGCAGATTGGCCTGCGAGGCGCCATCGGAACCGGTGAACAGCGACTTGGAATCGACCTGGCCTGGCCGTGCCGCCGGCAGGTTGTCGAGCACCTGCAACAGCGTGCGCGCGCCCATGTTTTCGATGTCCTGCTTGCTGATCACCTGCACCGGCGATGCGGTTTCCACATCGGTGCGGCGGATGTTGGAACCGGTGACCTCGATGCGCGAAAGCTCGGTGGTCTTGTCCTTTTCCTTTTCTTTCTCGGCGCTGGTCTGCGCGAACGCAGGTGCGGCGATGGCGAACAACACGCTGGCGACAGCCAACGATAACGGGGCTGGCAAACAGCGTTTGGCACTGCGATTGGCTGGCAACATCGGGGTTCTCTCCTGGCAAGGGCACGCAAAAAAAACAGCAGATGGCGGGCAAAGCGATCCCATGCCACGGTTTTTGAACCGTAGCCGGGGTAATCCGGTGGGAAGAGCGGTGTTACGGGTAGGTCATGGCGCGAGGATGTCGGCGGAATCGCCCTCCTCGCCGATCAGTACGGCATTGGCCCAGTTGGCGCAGACCTGGGACGGTTGGCTGCCCTGCGCGCCCAAGGTGCGCAGACTCAATTTGGACAGACCGCGGATGTCGAGCTCGGGCTTGACCACACCCGGCGCTTTCACGAAGCCGCTGTCATAGAGCAGGCGGTCATCGCCCCATACCTGGAACTGCAGGCCACCGGCCTGACGGCATTGGTCGTCGACGCCCAGATCGGCACGCAGTGTCTTCCACTGGCCTTTCAAGTTCATGTCGATGCGGCTTTGTGCGCCGACGCCAAGGCCGCGGCGGAACTGCAGACCATTCATGCGCATTGGCACTTCAGCGGCGAACGAGCGGTCGGCATGTACCTGGGCGGCCAACACGGCCGGCAGCGGCAGCTGGGAGAGGTATAGCTGCCGCGCCGGCCGCTCGGCCGTTTGCTGCTCGAGGATGTGGAAAGTGGACAGTGCAATCGGGCCAACATCGCGCGGCTGCAATGCATCCACTGCGCGTGCAGTATTGCCCTGCGCGGCGGTCACCATCGGATCGGCGCCGCTTGCGCCATCGCCATCCGGGTTCTGCACGCTGAGCACGCGGAAGCGCAGCAGACGACCGGCATGGGCCGGGAAGTCGATGCGCTGGAGTTCCTGCTTCAGCTGCAGGTGACCGCTGGCAATCGGCTTGCCCCACTCGCCATTACTGTCGGCCATGTAAATTTCGTAATCGCGCACCTGGCCGTGCTTCCAGTGCTGGTCGTTGCGCGGTGCCAGCTCGATGCCGTCTATCAGCTTGCGCTCGCCAAAGCCCACCACCCACTCATGGGCGCCGGTGCGGATGGCTTGGTTGCGTACGCTGCGGAACCAAGTTGCCGGATCGTCGTCGAAGGCATTTTCCAGCGGATGGCCGGGTTCTTCGGCCGGACGGTTGACCACCAGCAGGCTGTCGGAAGGCAGCGCGCGGCCCAGTTCCGGCGCGTTCGGGAAGGCATCGTCGGCCAGCGCGGCGGCAACCGGGAAATCCAGTTGCAGTTTCAGCGGCGCGCGGATGTCCTGGGTCGCAGTGCGCACGTGCAGCGTACCTTTGCGCTCCTTGGCATCGAAATACCAACCTTCGCTTGCTGCCTGCAGTGCTGCGGCATCGGCCAGCTTGGGCAGCGCGCGGCCATCGAGCTGCACGGCGGTCGGGGCATTGCGATTCAACACGCGCAGGCCGTAACGACGCTGCGCCAATTGGCCCTGGTACTCGCCCTGCACCGGCGCGATCTCCACCTGCACCGGGCCACTGCCCTGCGCAGGTGCCTGTACGCGGATCTGCTGCGTGCTGGATTCGCCCTTCTGGTAGCGACGGGTGCTGCCATCGTCTTCATACAACGTGTAGCTGGACTCGCCCTGCGGGTACAGATCGAAGCTCACTTCATCCAGCGGCTTTTCGCCGTCGAACAACATCTCCGGATACATCGGCAGGATCGCGCCGGCGCGCACGAATACCGGCAGCGTCGCCAGCTCGACCGGACGGTCGAGTTGCTTGCCCGCGGCACCGGCCTGCAGATGGCGGCCATCCCAGTAGTCGTACCAACCGCCGGCCGGCAGATGGATGTCGCGGCGCCAGCCACGGCTTGCCGCCTGGCTGCGGTAGACCGGTGCAACCAGCAGGTCGCGGCCGAGCAGGAACTGATACTTGTAGGTTTCGTCCTGCGCGTGCGGGTCCTGCGGGTTGTCCCACATCAGCCCGCGTACCGGTGGTGCGCCAGTCTGTGCGGCCTCGTGTACCAGCCCGTACATATACGGGGTGAGGCGCATTTTCAGCTTGAGGTAGTCGCGGTTGATCGAGCGGTAGGGTTCGTCGAACCACCACGGGTGCTTGCGCGCGTTCGATGACCAGCCGGACATGCCCATCAGCACAGGAGTGAAGGTCTTCCACTGCAGGTCGCGGGTGAAGGTTTCGGCGCTGCCGCCGAAGATCGCATCGACGTCGCCGCTGGCGTAGGCCATGCCCGACAGCCCGGAGCCGACAAGGGTTGGCACGTGCCAGCGGATGTAATCCCAGCTGCTGCTCTGGTCACCGGTCCACGCAACCGCATAGCGCTGGATGCCGGCCCAACCCATCACAGTCCACAGGAACGGGCGCGAGTCGGAATTGTTGAGGATGCCGTCGAAGGCCTGGCGGTTCGCATCCATCGCGAACTGATAGCCCTGCCCGGTCCAGGCCACGTCCAGCTTCTGCACGCGGCTGCCGGCCTTGCCCACTTCCCAGGCAATTTTGTCGACACCGTTCTCGGTCCACAGACCGGTCTTGAAGCCGTACTTGGCCAAACCCTGCGCGGTTTCCGGCAGCTGCTTGTAGCCGCAGCCGTAGCCATCGTTGGGCAGGATCCAGCCGCCCGGCATGTCGTTTTCGCGATACTTGGCAGCGACACTGTTGACCACATCGATGGTGGTACCGGTGGGACCATCGCTCCAGCCCTCGGGCACGCTGCCGGGCTTTTTGACGTTGTCGCCGTCGTTGTAGCAATCGGCATCGCCGTAGGACAGCGCCCAGCGCGCGACCATGTTCGGTCGGCCGGTCAGCTGCGTATAGCGCTCCAGCAGCCGCTGCAGATCGTTGCCTACGAAGTAATACGCGTCGAAGCGGTCTTCGCGGTGCAGCAACGTTGCTTGATCGGGCTGGCGCAGGTCGTAGCTGCCGTCGCTCCAGGTGTTGCGCAACATGCCCCAGCCGCGTGAGCTGAGCAGCATCGGCGCCGGGCTCGGGCGGTCGCCCTCTTCCCAGCCACCGGAATAGGAAACTTCAAGTTCGCGGCCCTTGAACTGGAAACGGCCGTTCTGCTGACCACCACCGTAGAAGGCTTCATCGGCCTGCGAGGACAGCACCTGCACGCTCTGCTCGGCTGCCAGGTCCAGCGGCTGCTGTTCCTGCCACAGCGGTACCGATTTGCCGCCGTCCAGGCGCTCCAGGCGCAGCTGCAAGGGCTGCCGCTGCACATGCAGGACCAACGCCGGGGTACGCACGCGAATTTCCTGCGCGTCTTCTTCCAGTTGTGCCTGTACCGGCTGTACCGGCTGCGGCAACACGATGGGCGCAGCCTTGTCACCGGCTCCGCTCAACTTGCCGTTGCGGCCGGCCTGCACATGCACGATGTCGTTGGCCAGCACCTCGATGCGCAGGGTGCTGCCGGTATCACTGCGTACGTCCCAGGCGCGTACGCCGTCGCGGCCATCGCTGGCAGTGACCGTGCGCAGGTTGCCGATGGGCTCGGCCTGTGCGGTCACTGCCGGCAACAACAGGGCCGAAAGCAGCGCCAGCAACAGCGGCGATTGACGAACGCAGTGTTCCACCTTGCCTCCAACCCGTTCAACGGGCGTTTCGAAACCGAGTGCGCCGACTCTAGGGCAGTAAATCGAAAGATGTCAACAAAATGAAAGCCAAAAGTAAGTAAGATTTCTTCCATGCGAAAGATGGTGCAGAGCACCATCTTTCATATCGCCAAACTGACTGTATTCATTGCTGCGAAAGCGTTTCGCGAGAAACCTTTCGCTTGGGACGATTCTCAAGCAGGCAAAGCGGCACGATTATTTTCTTTCGTTTTACTTTCGCTATTTGACATTTCGAAAGAAAAGAAAGATCGTGCGCTGGCCAATCAGGAATCACACATGGATGCCACCCTGCTTCACGATCTGACCGCCTGGCAGCGCCTGGGCGGAGCCGACACCGCTACCGAAATCGCCCAGCAGCCTGCGCTGTGGGAAACCCTTGCAGCTGATCTGCAACAGGCCAGCTCGCGCCTGCAGGATTTCCTCGGCCAGCGCCTGTCCGACCCGCGCCAACGGGTGATCTTCACCGGCGCCGGCAGCTCGGGCTTCATTGCCGAGATGGTGGCCGACAGCATCAACGCGCAGTGGCCGGCCGAGGTGCGCGCCGTGCACACCACCAGCCTGCTCACCCACCCGGCGCTATACCTGCAGCGTGACCGCCCGACCCTGCTGGTGTCGTTCGGCCGCAGTGGTTCCAGCCCGGAAAGCGTTGCCGCCGTCGACCGCGTATGTGCCGACGTGGACGATGCCCGCTTCCTCGACATCACCTGCAATGCCGAAGGCGAACTGGCCCGCCGTGGTGCCGGCCGCGAGGACACCTGCACCGTGCTGATGCCGGCCGCCAGCTGCGACCGCGCCTTCGCCATGACCAGCAGCCTGAGCTGCATGCTGCTGACCGCGTTGACGGTATTCGACAGCGCGCCATGGGCCGAACGCGTACAGCGCCTGCAGCAGGTTGCCGCACTCGCCCGGCAGGGCCTGGGCAACTGGGATGCGGCCGTTGCCGCACTGGCCACGCAGCCGTACAACCGGGTGATCTACCTGGCCAGCGGCCCGCTGGAAGCACTCGCCCGCGAGGCCGCGCTGAAGGTGCTGGAACTCACCGCCGGCCGCGTGCTGGCGCTGGCCAATACGCCGCTGGGTTTCCGCCACGGGCCCAAGTCCACGCTCAACGATGAAACGCTGGTAGTGGTACTGCGCAGTGCCGAGCCGCTGTCGCGCCGCTACGAACAGGATCTGCTGGAAGAACTGCGCGGCGACGGCGTCGCCGGCAAGGTGCTGTCGATCGGCCCGCATTCGGATCTGGGCATCCACGACGACTACACGCTGGCGGTCCCGGCCTTGCCCGACAGCTGGCTGGCACCGGTGTGGCTGCCGTTCGCACAGCTGTATGCGTTGCAGCGCTCGGCCGCACTTGGGCTGACGCCGGACAATCCGTTCCCTGACGGCACCGTCAACCGCGTGGTCAAGGGCGTCACCATCCACCATGGCTGATACCCGCGCCCCAGCCTGTTACGGCATCGACATCGGCGGTACCAAGATAGAACTGGTGGCCTGCGATGCCGCCCTGCAGGTTGCGTGGCGCAAACGCATCGCTACTCCGCAGGGCGACTACAGCGGCTTTCTGCAGGCGGTGGAAACGCTGGTTGCAGATGCCGATGCCGAACTCGGCCAACGCGCCGACGCCATCGGCATCGCCCTGCCCGGCGTGCGCGAGCGCCGCAGTGGCCGCCAGCTCAGCGCCAACGTACCGGCACTGACCGGCCAATGCGTTGCTGCCGATCTGCAGGCGCGGCTGCAACGGCCGCTGCATTTCGGCAACGACCTGCAGTGCTTTGCCTTGTCCGAAGCACACGGCGGTGCGGCTGACGGCTATGCCAGCATGTTCGGCGCCATCCTCGGCACTGGTGCCGGCGGCGGTTACTGCCTGCACGGCAAGCTGGTCGGCGGCTTCAACGGCCTGGCCGGCGAATGGGGCCACTGGAGCGTGCCGGCCAACCTGCTGCAACGCCACGGCCTGCCGTTGCTGGACTGCGGCTGCGGCCTGCGCGGCTGCGTGGAGCGCTATGTGTCCGGCAGCGGCGTGGCGATGATCGAACGGCACCTGGGGGGCAACGCTGCCAATGCCAGCGAAGTCATCGCCTTGGCCGAAGCCGGCGATGCCCGCGCCATGCATGCGTTGGACATCCATCGCGACCTGCTCGGGCACAGTTTCGCCGCGCTGATTCTCGCGCTGGACCCGCATGTGATCGTGCTTGGCGGCGGCCTGTCGCAATACGCGCCGCTGTATCAGCAACTACCCGCAGCCATCGCTGCACATCTGTTCAATGGCGTGGAAGTGCCGCCGATCGTGCCACCACGTTTCGGCGATGCCGGCGGCGCACGTGGTGCCGCCCTGCTCGCCTGCCAACCTGCCTATCTGATTCCCGGAGCCTGACCATGTCACCGCTGCAGTCCCTGCTTGCCTCTCATCGCCAAGGCCACAACGTCGGCCTGTACAGCGTCTGCTGCAGCAACGAACAGGTGTTGCGCGCCGCCATGCACGTGGCCGCGCGCCACGGCACCGTGCTGCTGATCGAAGCCACCTCCAACCAGGTAGACCAGTTCGGCGGCTACACCGGCATGACCCCGCCGCAGTACCGCGCCTATGTGGAAGCCTTGGCCGACGAAGAAGGCTTTCCGCGTGCGCGGTTGATCCTGGGCGGCGACCATCTCGGCCCGAACGCCTGGCAGAAGCAGCCTGCCGCCGAAGCCATGGCCAACGCGCGCGTATTGATCGACGCCTATGTCGCTGCCGGCTTCCACAAGATCCATCTGGATTGCAGCATGTCCTGCGCCGACGACCCGACCCCGCTGCCCGACGCGACCGTCGCCGCACGTTCGGCCGAGCTGGCGCACATCGCCGAAACCACCGCCAAGGCCATGGGCCTGCCGCCGCCGGTATATGTGATTGGTACCGAAGTGCCGATTCCCGGTGGCGAGGCCTCGCTGGCAGGTGGGCTGGCAGTCACCACGCCGGCCGCTGCCGCGCAGACCCTGGCCATCCACCAGCAGGCGTTTGATACGCCGGATCTACGCGATGCCTGGCAGCGCGTGATTGCGATGGTGGTACAGCCCGGCGTGGACTTCGACCACAGCAGCGTGCACGAGTACGACGCCGCTGCCGCCAGTGAACTGGCTGACTTCCTGGAACAGCAGCCGCGCATCGTATTTGAAGCGCACTCCACCGATTACCAGCGCGAATCCGGCTTGCATGCGCTGGTGCGCGACCACTTCGCCATCCTCAAGGTCGGCCCGGCGGCGACCTTCGCCTACCGCGAAGCCTTGTTTGCGCTGGCTGCGATTGAAGCCGAACTGCTGCCTGCCGACCAATGCTCCAAGCTGCCTCAGGTGCTGGAACAGGTGATGCTGGCCAAGCCGAAGAACTGGCAGGCCCATTACCACGGTGACGCGGACACGCTGCGCCTGCTGCGCTCCTACGCCTTCAGCGACCGCTGCCGCTACTACTGGGGCGAGCCGGAGCTGCTGCAGGCGGTGCAGACGCTGTTTGCCAATCTCGAACAACACATCCCACCGCTGGTGCTGCTCAGCCAATATCTGCCGGGCCAGTACTTGGCCGTGCGCGAAGGCCAGCTGGCTGCCACGCCGGCAGCGCTTGTACAGCACCGCATCGGCCAGTGCCTGGACGAATACGCGCGCGCCTGTAGTGCCAATCAGGCAGGTACTCGCAAGCAAAGCGAAAGTTTGCATGCCGCGAACCTTGCGAACGGTTAATCTCCGCTTTCAAACGCACAAGAGAACTGACCATGCGCAATACCCGTCCCCGCCGACAGCAGATCCTGCAGCGCCTGATCGACCAAGGCACCGTGCAGGTCGCCGAACTGGTTGATCAGTTCGGCGTGTCGGCGGTGACCATCCGTACCGACCTGGGCCACTTCGAGGCGCAGGGCCTGGCCACGCGCACCCACGGTGGGGCAACGCTGGTACGCATGCCGCCGCAGGAACAGGACATCCATGAGAAAGATGCGCTGAACCTGTCG
Organism: Stenotrophomonas sp. STEN240; assembly: GCF_056756175.1. Lineage (NCBI taxonomy): Bacteria > Pseudomonadati > Pseudomonadota > Gammaproteobacteria > Lysobacterales > Lysobacteraceae > Stenotrophomonas > Stenotrophomonas sp. STEN240. The sequence goes on from NZ_JBRRBO010000003.1 coordinate 12,031, forward strand.
CTGAAGGAATCCATCGGCATGCGCGCCGCGCAGCTGGTGCAACCCGGCGACAACATCATCATCGACTCCGGCTCCACCACCATGACCCTGGCCCGGCACCTGCGCGATCACCGCGATGTGACGGTGATGACCAATGGTTTGAACATCGCCTGGGAGCTGGCCAATGCCCCGGCCGTCAACGTGCTGCTGACCGGCGGCCTGCTGCGCAAGCAGTCGCTGTCGCTGCAGGGCAGCCAGGCCGAAGCCAGCCTCACCTCCTACAGCTTCGACACCTTGTTCCTGGGCGTGGATGGTCTTGATCTGCAGTTCGGCCTGACCACCCATGACGAAGCCGAAGCCCGCCTCAACCACCGCATGGTCGAACGCGCACGCCGCATCGTGGTACTGACCGACGCCTCCAAATTCGGCCGCGTCAGCCTGCATCGCATCGCCCGCCTCGACCAGATCCACGCCATCATCACCGACCCCGGCATCGACGAGGCAACCCGCGAAGGGCTGCAGCGGCAGGGCATCGAAGTGATAACCGCCGAGCCACCGCCATGACCGATACCCGCAGCCTGTACGGCCGCATCCTCACCCCGCTGGGCTGGCGCCGTGGCCATGTCCATTTCGACCAGCAACTGCGCACCTTGGAGCTGGAAGATCATGCCGGTGACGGCGGCGAGCTGCCGATCATCCTGCCCGGCTTCATCGACCTGCACGTGCATGGCGCGGCCGGCGTGGACCTGATGCAGGGCGGCGATGTCGCCCGCCGCATCGCCCACACCCACGCCCGCTACGGCACCACCACCCTGCTCGGCACCACCATGACCGCCGAGTACGGCGAGATCGAGAACGCCCTGCGCGGTGTGGCGCAGGTGATGGCAACACCGGACGCGGATGCCGCGCAGATCATCGGCGTGCATCTGGAAGGCCCTTTCATCAGCCCGCAGCGTCTGGGCGCGCAACCGCCACGCACGCTCGAGGCCACGCTGGAATCGGTACAACATCTGCACGCGCTTGCACCGATCAAGGTGCTGACCATCGCGCCGGAAATCGGCCAGCACACCGCCTTGATACCGGCCTTGGCAGCGATGGGCATCCGCGTGCAGATCGGCCACAGCGCCGGCACCTATGAAGACGCAGTGGCTGCATTGCAGGCCGGCGCTACCGGCTTTACCCATCTGTTCAACGGCATGACCGGTGTTGATCACTACAAGCCCGGCATCGCGGCTGCCGCCTTGGCGCATGCCGAGTACGCCGAACTGATTCCCGACCTGCAGCACGTGCATCGCGGCGCCATCCGCATGGCGGTACGCGCCATTCCGCGCCTGTACGCAGTCACCGATGCCACTGCCGCCACCGGCATGCCCGATGGCGAATACGCGCTGGGCGAGCAACGCGTGCACAAGTGCATGGGTTGCGTGCGGCTCTCGACCGGCTCGTTGGCCGGCAGCGCACTGACCATGGACCAGGCACTTCGAAATCTGGTGGATGTGGGCCTGGAACTGGCCGACGCCTCGCAGCGTGTTTCCACCATCCAGGCCGATTACCTGGGCCTGGAAGACCGCGGCCGCATCGCCCCCGGCCTGCGTGCTGACATGGTGGTGCTGGACCCGCAACTGCAATTGCAACAGGTATGGATAGCCGGCCATCCGGTCAACCCGAACTGATCCGCTCCATGTAGTGCCGAGCCATGCTCGGCATAGCGCATGAATTCCAGCGCGTTCCGGCAGCATAACGCCGGAACGAAGTGCAGCCGAGCATGGCTCGGCACTACAAAATCTTGCCCAGGAACGCGTTGATGACTGACACCACGTTTGCAGTGCCCGCCACCGACGCCGCGCCGCGTTGGCCCGTGCGCTATCTATTGTTCATCGCCGGCCTTGGCGGCCTGTTGTACGGCATCGACATCGGCATCATTGCCGGCGCCCTGCCCTACCTGGAAGCCACCGCCAGCCATGCCTGGCAACTGAGCAGCCAGCAGATGGGTTTCGTGGTGGCGGCGGTGTTGTTGGGCAGCGTGCTGTCCTCGTTGTTCGCCGGCATGATTGCCGACCTGATCGGCCGCCGCGGCGCGATGCTGCTGGCCGGTGTGTTGTTCACCGCCAGCATCCCGATCATGGCATTGGCTTCCGGCTACACGCCGCTGCTGTTGGGGCGCCTGCTGCAGGGCATCAGCGGTGGTTTGATCGGTGTGGTGGTGCCGCTGTATCTGGCTGAAGTATTGGGCCCGGAACGACGCGGCCGTGGCGCGGCGATGTTCCAGCTGTTGCTGACCGTAGGTTTGGTGCTGGCCGCACTGATTGGCCTGTATCAGGCGCATTCGGTGGATGCGGCGACCGAGTCGGTGCGCAACCTGCCGCTGGTGCAGCAGGCGCAGCATCTGTTCGCGGTCAAGGACCAGGCCTGGCGCACCATCTTCTGGACCTGCCTGTTGCCGGGCGTGGTGTTCTGCATCGGCCTGTTCTGGCTCAATGAATCACCGCGCTGGCTGGTACGCCGTGGCCGCATCGATGCCGCACGCCGTGGCCTGCAGGCCACGTTGCCCGCATCGCAGGTGGAAGCCACGCTGGCGCAGATCCAGAATCCGGTGACGGCCAAGGCCGAGGGCGAGCGCGACCGGCTTTTCAGCCGCCGCTACATGGTGCCGTTCGTGCTGGCCTGCCTGGTACTAGCCTTCACCCAGGCCACTGGCATCAACTCGATCCTTGCCTACGCGGTCAACATCCTCAACCAGGCCGGCCTGCCCGGCGCTGCCGCCAATGGCGCGGATGTGGCGATCAAGCTGCTCAACGTGATCATGACCTTGGTGGCCTTGTTCCTGGTCGACCGCAAAGGCCGCAAATTCCTGCTGATGATAGGCAGCGGCGGCATCTGCCTGGCCTTGCTGGCCGCTGCGATGCTGTTCTTCAAGGCCGAGCAGGGCCGCGCCGATGTGCAGCCGGCCTTGCAGCATGCGGTGCAGGCCGATGGCCTGCAGTTGCAGCTGGATGCTGCGCAATGGCATCAGCTGGCCGGCACGCGCAGCCAGGGCGAGCAACCGATGCAGCTGACCATATCGTGGACGTATGGCGGTTTCAGCGACGTGCGTTCGTTGCGCAGTGACGATCCCGGCGATCAGCAACTGCTGATCGAGCGCGCCACCACGGTACGCGGCGACAGCGTGATCGGCCGCTTCTTCCGCAGCCTGCATCTGAACCCGTTCCCGGACCCCAGCCAGGCCGCCGACGCACCGCTGCGCATCGAGCAGGCCTGGATAGGCCCAGTGCCGTCGGCTTCGCATGGCTGGGCAGTGGCCGCCTGCATCCTGGTGTTTGTTGCGTTCTTCGCGGTGGGCCCAGGTGTATGCGTGTGGCTGGCCTTGTCGGAACTGATGCCTAACCGGATCCGTTCGAACGGCATGAGCATCGCGCTGCTGATCAACCAGTTCGTCTCGACCACGATCGCGGCGGTATTCCTGCCGACGGTGGGCCATTACGGCTATGCCAGCATGTTCCTGTTCTGGGCCGCGTGTACGTTTGCGTTCTTCCTGATTGCTGCATTCTGGCTGCCGGAGACCAAGGGCAAGACGCTGGAGCAGATCGAGGCGCATTTCCGCTGAGCTGCTGTACGGCGAGAAGCCGGCGCAAGGATCAAAAGCCCCCTCATCCGCCCTCCGGGCACCTTCTCCCGCAAGCGGGAGAAGGGAAAGCTGGCATCACTTTGAACTGACGCATTGCTTGCGCTCAGGCATTGCTCTGCGCGGCCAACCATCAACACGCAAAAAGCCTAGCCTTCCCTTCTCCCGCTTGCGGGAGAAGGTGCCCGGAGGGCGGATGAGGGGGCTTCTGAGCTTCTGAGCTTCTGAGCTTCTACGCTTCTGAGCTTCTACGCTTCTGAGCTTCTGAGCTTCTGAGCTTCTGAGCTTCTACGCTTCTACGCTTCTACGCTTCTACGCTTCTACGCTTCTCACTTCTCACTTCTCACTTCTCACTTCTGCATTCGCAATGCTTCCCCCAACCCCACAAACGCAAACGGCCACCCGAAGGTGGCCGTTGCTGCAAACAGGCGGAGCCTGCTGCGAGGATTACTCGGCGGCCTTGGCGGCCAGACGAGCAGCCTTGGCCTGCTGGGCAGCAGCCAAGTCTTCCTTGATGCGGGCAGCCTTGCCTTCCAGGCCACGCAGGTAGTACAGCTTACCGGCGCGAACCTTACCGCGGCGCTTCACTTCGACCGAGTCGATGATGGCGCTGTGGGTCTGGAAAACGCGCTCGACGCCGTAGCCGTGCGAGATCTTGCGCACGGTGAAAGCGGAGTTCAGGCCAGCATTCTTGGTGCCGATGACGACGCCTTCGTATGCCTGCACGCGCTCACGGTTGCCTTCCTTGACCTTCACGTTCACCACGACGGTGTCGCCCTGGCTGAACTTCGGCAGTTCGCGGGTGATCTGGGCGGATTCGAATTCCGCGACGATGGACTTGTTCAGCTTGCTCATTGGGTTACACCGATTGTTCGGGGTGGGCGTGTCGGATCGACAGCTTGGGCTCATACAGTCGCCGGATTGCGCTGCACGTTATTGTTTTGGCTCCACGCAAGGCCATTCAGCCCACGGGAACTCGCAATTCTAACCTACTGGTCGCCACCGGCGCCAGTGGCTTGCTTGAACGAATCTGCAAGCGCCTGCCGGGCTTCGGCCAGCAGCTTGCGGTCAGCCTTGTTCAGGCTGGCTTCGTCCAAAAGATCAGGCCGCCGCAGGGCAGTCCGCAGCAGCGATTGCTGGCGGCGCCAAGCGGCAATGGCGGCGTGGTTGCCGGAGCGCAGTACGTCCGGCACATCGCCCAGCGCATGACTGGCCGGATGGCTGTAATGCGGGCAATCCAGCAGACCATCACCTTCAAAACTGTCCTGGACGGCCGATTCGGCGTCATTCAAGGCACCTTCTTGCAGGCGGGTGACCGCATCGATGATCACCGCCGCACCCAGCTCACCGCCGGACAGCACGTAATCGCCGATGGAGATCTCCTCGTCCACCTCGCTCGCCAGGAAACGCTCGTCCACGCCTTCATAGCGGCCACACAGCAGGATCATCCGCGGCAGAGCCGCCAATTCGCGCACTTTGGCCTGGTCCAGCGGCCGGCCTTGCGGGCTGAGGTAAATCAGCGGTGCAGGCGCCGGATCAGCGGCACGCGCCGCGGCCAGGGCCGCGCGCAGCGGCTCGATCAGCATCACCATGCCCGGGCCGCCGCCGAACGGACGGTCGTCCACCCGCCGGTAATTGCCCTGGGCGTAGTCGCGCGGGTTCCAGCCATGCAGCTCCAGCAAGCCCCGCTCCTGCGCACGACCGACCACGCCCAGCGCGGCCGATTGGGCGAGGAATTCCGGGAACAGGCTGATGACATCTACACGCACGGCTTTAGAACTCCGGATCCCAGTCAACCACGATCAGGTTGGCCTCGAAATCCACAGACTTGACGAAGTCGCCCATCACGAACGGAATCATCCGCTCGCGGTCACCGCGCGTTACCAATACGTCGTTGGAGCCGGTACTGAACAGGTGCGAGGCCATGCCCAGCTTGACGCCGTCCACGGTCTGCACGTCCAGGCCTTCCAGATCCACCCAGTAGTACTCATCCGCGCTCGGCGGCGGCAAGGCGCTGCGGGCGACGTAAATCTCGGTCCCGATCATGGCCTCAGCCACGTCGCGGTCGGTCACGCCCGGGAAGGTCGCAACCAGCGTCTTGCCCGAATCACGGCCACGCACACCGGTCAGCTCGGACTCCTGCCCCGCGGGGGTACGCAGAATCCAAGGCTGGTATTTGAAAATGGCGGAACGTGGCTCGGTCCAGGACTCAAGCTTTATTTCGCCGCGCACACCAAAAACGCCGGCAACCCTGCCCAGCAGGATCCGGCGCTCGATATCTTTCTTCATATAGCAGTCGGGCGGGGGGGTCGGGCTGCCCGCCAGGATCAGGCCGCAGCGGCCTGGGACTTGGACGCTTCCTTGTACAGGTTGCGAACCTTGTCGGTCATCTGGGCGCCGTTGGCGATCCACTTGTCACAAGCAGCGATATCCAGCACAACGCGCTGCTCGCCACCCTGTGCAACCGGGTTGTAGTAACCGACGCGCTCGATGTTGCGGCCGTCGCGGGCGCTACGAACGTCGGAAACGATGATGTGGTAGAACGGACGCTTCTTGGCGCCGCCGCGGGTCAGTCGAATCTTGACCATGGTGGTGTTTTCCTATGTTGCCCAGTCGCCAGGATGGCGCGGTAAGCCGGCGATTATAGCGACGGTGCCGGCCCATTCCAAGTCTGCCCCGTGGGCAAAGCTGAATACCCTCCAAACTCCCCTGCCCCGACGCGTCTTCTGCGCTTGCAGCGCCGTGCCCGTGATCTTCCGGTACCGGCAGATTCAGTGTCGATATATACGATTCGTATATGATCCATGCATTCTTTTTGCTGGAGCGCCGCATGGGCATCGTGAACATCGACGACGAGCTGCACGACAATCTGCGCCGGGCCAGTTCGGTCTCGGGGCGTTCAATCAACGCGCAGGCCGGGTTCTGGATCAAGATCGGCATGCTGTGCGAACTCAATCCGCAGCTGAGTTTCCAGGAAATCGTCGCCCGCGAGCTTTCCGCCGCCGGCGTACGCCCGTCCGCCTTGCTGGCGACAAGCGAATGATCAAGCAGCCACACGAGCTGGCGCTGATGGCCGAATCCGGCCGCCTGCTCGCCTCGGTGTTCGAGGCGCTGTTGAAGCTGCCGCTGGAAGGCATGACCACCTTGCAGGTCAACGACTGGGTGGAGCGCTACATCGTCCAGACCCTTCAGGCACGCCCGGCCAGCAAGGGCCAGTACGGCTTCGCCTACGTATTGAACAGCTCGATCGACAACGTGGTCTGCCACGGCGTGCCGTCCGCGTCCGACATCCTGCGCAATGGCAGCATTGTCAATCTCGACATCACCCTGGAGAAGAACGGCTACATCGCCGATTCCAGCCGGATGTTCCTGATCGGTGAAGTCAGCCACCCGGCGCAGCGACTGGTACGCGTCACCAACGAGGCGATGTGGAAAGGCATTGCCGCAGTGCGTCCCGGCGCGACGCTGGGTGACATCGGCTACGTCATACAACGCCACGCCAAGGCCGCCGGCTATTCGGTGGTGAAGGAATACTGCGGCCACGGCATCGGCCGCGAAATGCACGAGGAACCACAGGTACTGCACTACGGCCATCGCGGCACAGGGCTGGAACTGCAGGCCGGCATGACCTTCACCATCGAACCGATGATCAACCAGGGCCGCGCGGCGATCGACAACCACGACGATGGTTGGACCGTGACCACACGCGATGGGAAGTTGTCGGCGCAGTGTGAGCACACGGTGCAGGTGACGGAGACTGGCGTGCGGGTGCTGACGTTGCGCGATGAGGAACGGGCGTTCGCACAGAAGCTGCTTGGCACGCCCGTGTAGGACAGGCTTTTGTAGGAGCGGCGTAAGCCGCGAAGCTGGCATTCCTGGAACTGTCGGCACCTTTGCGACCTGATGATCTACCTGCTTCGCGGTTTACGCCGCTCCTACAAAAAACAGGTCACTCGCCGTCAATGTAGTCCAGCCAAAAAGAAGGCCCGGCAATGCCGGGCCTTCGTTCACAGATCGCGGTCAAACAACCGAAATCACCAGATCACGACACGCTTGTCGTCAGCACGCACCATCGCATCACCGGCCTTGCACTGGAACGCAGCGGCGTAGGACGGCATGTTCGACGGTGCACCATTGGCGCGGAAGTTGGCCGGTGCATGCGGATCGGTGTTCAGGCGCACGCGCAGCTCGCCATCGGTGAAGTTGCGGCGCCACACGGTGGCCCAGTTCATGAAGAAGCGCTGATCCTGGCTGTAGCCATCAACCGGCACGTTGACCTTGGGGTCTTCCTTCAACGCCATCTGCAGCGCGTCATAGGCCACGGTCAGGCCGCCGAGGTCGCCGATGTTCTCGCCCAGGGTCAACTTGCCCTTGACGTTGACACCCGGCAGCGATTCGTAACCGTCGAACTGCGCGACCAGCTGATCGGTGCGGCCGGTGAACGCAGTGCGATCAGCATCGGTCCACCAGTTGTCGAAGTTGCCATTGGCGGCGAACTGGCTGCCCGAGTCATCGTAGCCATGCATCATCTCGTGGCCGATCACCGCGCCGATGCCACCGTAGTTCAACGACGGGTCCGCCTTGGCGTCGAAGAACGGCGGCTGCAGGATGGCGGCCGGGAACACGATTTCGTTCTTGGTCGCGTTGTAATAGGCATTCACGGTCTGCGGGGTCATGCCCCACTCGGTCTTGTCCACCGGCTTGCCGATCTTGCCCAGCATGTAGCGGTAGTTGAAGGCCTGCGCGGCCTGCACGTTGCCCAGGTAGCTGTCGCTGCTGGTGGTCAGGCCCGACCAGTCACGCCACTTGTCCGGGTAGCCGATCTTCGGGGTGAAGCTGGCCCACTTTTCCAGCGCCTTCTTCTTGGTGTCCTCGCCCATCCACGGCAAGCCTTCCAGGCGCGCCTTCAGCGCGACCGAGAGGTTCTGCACCAGGTGCTCCATTGCTACCTTGGATTCGGCCGGGAACACCGCGTCCACATACAGCTGGCCCAGCGCTTCACCCATCGAACCATTCACCGAGTCCAGCACGCGCTTCCAGCGCGGCTGCATTTCCTGCTGGCCACGCAGCGTCTTGCTGAAGAAATCGAAGTTGGCCTGCTCGAAGTTCTTGCTCAGGTAAGGCGCGGCGTTGTCCACGGTGTGGAAGCGCAGGTAGGCCTGCCAGGTGGAGGCCGGCACGTCGGCCAGCATGGTGTTCAGCTCGTTGAAGAAACCGGGCTGGGCCAGCGAGAACTTGTCCTTGGCCGGGATCTGCAGCGTATCGAACAGCGCGGTCCAGCTGAAATTCGGGGTCTGCTTGTCGGCATCGGCGGCGCTGACCGGGTTGTAGCGCTTGGCCGGGTCACGCAGGTCGATGCGCGACAAAGAGGCCTTGGCCAGGCGGGTTTCGAAATCCATCACCGCCTTGGCCTGCTCCTTTGCCTGGGCGGCGTCGACGCCGGACAGGGTCAGCAGCTGCTCGATGTAGGCCACGTAGGCGTCGCGGATCTTGGCCTGCGACTCGTCGAAGTAATAACCCTTCTCCGGCAGGCCCAGGCCGCTCTGGCCAACATAGGCGATGACGTTGGACGAATCCTTGAAGTCCGGGCTGGCGTACAGCGAGAACAGGAAGCCATTGCCCTGCGCATAGGCGTCACGCAGGTAGCCGGTGATGGCGGCGGTGTCGTTCAACGCCGCGATCTTGTCCAGTTCCGGTTGCAGCGGCTTGATGCCAGCCGCCTCGATGGTGGCTTCGTCCGAACCGGTCTTCCAGATGTCGCCGATCTTGGCTTCGTTGGAACCGGCAGCGGCCTTGCCTGCGGCAGCCTGCTGCACCAGCGCGTGCTGCACTTCCAGCGAGCGCTCACGCAGGATCTCGAAGCTGCCCCAGGTGGTCTGGTCGCCCGGCACCGGGTTGGCCTTGAGCCACTTGCTGTTGACGAAGCCGTTGAGGTCGGCGCAGGCCTGCACGGCCGGGTCCAGGTCAGCGGCATTGAGCGAAATCAGCTGGGTCTTGAGCTGCGACTGGTCGAACGCAGCCTTGGCTTCAGCCGCCGGGGCGGCGGGCGCCTCGGTCTTGCCACAGGCGGCCAGCGAGGCGGCGATTGCAACCGTCAGGGACAACGGGACGAGCTTCGAAAACGACATGGATATCTCCGGCCAAACAGGGAAAGGCCGCGCAAGGCTGCGCGACACAGCCCTGAAGGGTAAAGGATCAACCCGTATCGGGGGACCCGCCGAAGGTCACGCCTGGCCTGCCCATGCACTGCCGAAGTACACGGACGCCTGCGCGGCCACGACAGCCACGCACAAGCCACTGCATCCCACCCGGCCTGCGGGCAGCCGGGTGCTCCGTATAAACCGCCCCTGTGCGACACTGCCGCGACGCGGACAAGAGCGTCCACCCCTCGGGAATCGTCCATGCATTGGCTACGCGCAGCTGTGTTCGGTTTCGCCGCGGTCTGCTGCCCTGTTGCCTTCGCACAGGCTACCCCGCCGCCCGCCCCGGCCACACCGGCCATCGCCGCGCAGCCGACCCCAAACACGCCGGAGCCCGTCGACAGTGCCCTGATCGTGATCCGCGCCGACACCGACGAGCGCCTTGCCATCTCCGCCATCGAACGCGCCGGACAGCCCGATCCCACCGCCGCGCTCGGCCCTTCCCTGGAAGCGATCACCCGCTCGGTGGACCAGCGCAGACAGGCCTTGTCACCGGCGCAGCTGCGCAGGGTTCCGATCATTCGCCTGGAAAGCCTCGACCGGCACTGGCAATTCGACAGCAAGCGCTTTGCCCGCTGGCGTGATGCACTGCAGACCGCCACCGAACCCTATGCCGAAGATGCCGCCGAACTGGCGCGACGCCGGGCCAGTTGGCAGCTTACCCGGCAGCATCCGAGCGACATCCCACCGGTGCTGCTGGGCCGCATCGATGCCTTGATCACACTACTGACCCGCGCCGAGCAGGCACTAGCCGCCCCGCTCGCACGGCAGATTGAACTGGGCGCCCGCGCCAATGCGCTGGAGGCCCGGCTGCAGTCCGGCCACGCCGCCGTTAGCGATGCAATCAACTACCTCGACCACCAGCTGTTGCAGATAGATGCGCCGCCACTGTGGCAGGCCGAAGCGTATTCGCCTGACCAGCGCGCAGCAGCCAGCGACGCCCTCAGCTCGGGCCTGCAGATCGAACTGGAGTTCAGCCGTGCCTATGTGGGCGAACACCGGCGCACGCAGTTCCTGTTCCATGCAATCCAGGTGCTGCTGATACCCTTGTTGCTATGGGGCTGGCACTACAGCCGGCGAACGCCTGCCAACAGCACGATTGAAGCCGCAACGCAGCGCGTGCTTGCGCGGCCGGTGTCTACCTGGCTGCTGCTGTCGACCATGGTGATGCTGGTGATGGAACCCGATGCACCACTGCTGACCCTGCAGATCGGCATGTTGTTCGCGCTGGTGCCGGTGCTGCGACTGCTGCCACCGGGCAGCCGCCGATTGCTGGGCTATTGGCCCTTGGCCGCATCGTTGCTGTATCTGCTCGGAGGCCTGGGCCTCTTCTTCCTGTCCAGCAATGTCGCGTTCCGTTACTACACTTTGGCGCTGACCATTGTCGCCATGCTGCTGACCGGACTGGTGCAATGGCAGGCTTACCGCAGCGGTCACGCCAGTGCTACCGGGCGCGCCGGTCAGGCGCTGCGCATGGCGGCCTGGGGTGCGCAGGGCTTGTTCGCCGTGTCACTGGCAGCCAACGTCGTCGGCAACCTCACACTGGCGGAGATGCTGACCAGCGCAATCATCGACAGCGCCTATTTCGGGCTGCTGCTCTACGTCGGTATCGCGGTGCTGTTGAGCCTGTTGCACCTGCTGCTGAGCCGCCCCAGCCTGGCACGCTACCGGCTTACCCGTGATCACGTCCCGCCATTGCTGGCACTGCTCGGGCGGCTGGGCATATTTGCCGCCATCGTCGGCTGGGTGGTCTATGCAATGGACAGTTTCCGTATCCTGCGGCCGATCTACGCAGTGCTGAGCAGGGTGCTGTCGCATGAGTTTTCCATTGGTGAATTCAATTTGTCGCTCGGCCACGTACTTGCCTTCGTCGCGGCAATCACCATCGCCTTCTGGGCGGCGCGGATAACCCGCCTGCTGCTGCAGGATGTGCTGCAGCACGGCGCCAAGATGTCACGCGGCATCGGCAACAGCATCGCCTCGCTGGCGTCGTATGCGGTGCTGATGCTGGGCGTGATCATCGCCTTGTCCGCAGCCGGCTTCAAAGGCAGCCAGCTGGCGCTGCTGTTCGGCGCACTGGGCGTGGGCATTGGTTTCGGCCTGCAGAACGTGGTCAACAACTTTGTTTCGGGCCTGATCCTGATGTTTGAACGGCCCATCCAGCCAGGCGACGTGGTCGAGGTGGGTACCATCAACGGCCGCGTACGCGACATCGGCATGCGTTCCACCCGCATCAAGACCTTCGATGGCGCCGACGTGGTGGTTCCCAACGGCACGCTGTTGTCCGAGCCGCTGGTCAACTGGACCCTGCTCGACCGCAACCGGCGCATCGAGGTGAATGTAGGCGTTGCCTACGGCAGTGATCCCGAGCAGGTGCTGGCGCTGCTTTCCAACTGCGCTAAACAGACCAACGGCATCGCCAGCGAGCCAGCTGTTGCCGCGCTGTTCGTTGGCTTCGGCCCCAGCTCACTGGATTTCAGTGTGCGCGCCTGGACCCGCGACTACGACAACTGGCTCAACATCCGCAGCGAGCTCATCAGCCGCATCCACGCAGCATTGCAGCAAGCCGGGATAGAAATCCCCTATCCGCAGCAGGATGTGCATGTGCGCAGTCTGCCGAAGGCAGCGCCGGACACTGACGCCACGCCGCCGCCCGCTACCGTGTGAGCCTTGCCCGCAAGGCCCGCGCCGATGCTGTCCAACACAAGCATCTGCGCTGCCCTGCAAAAAGCGGCGCTCACCGCACCCGCAACAACGAACCGATCACGGCTACAACTGCCAGCGACGCTGCCGCCATCAGGAACGCTGCAGGCAGCGACCATTGCTGGGCAATGAAGCCGATTGCCGCCGGCCCCAGCAGTACGCCGGCATAGCCCATGGTGGTGACGGCCGGAATGGCGACACTCTCCGGCATGCGGGTCTGCCGCCCGGCCAGGCTGAACATCACCGGCACGATATTGGCGCAGCCGATACCGACCAGCGCGTAACCCAGCAGCGCCATGCCGAAGCTTGGTACCAAGGTTGCCAATACGAAACCTGCACCCGCAAGCAGACCACCCAGCAACACCGCCATGCTCGGCCCAAGCTGGTTCACCAAGCGGTCACCGAACAGGCGCGTGGCGGTCATGGCGATGTTGAAGGCGACAAAGCCCCAACCGGCATGGGCCAGCTCAACGCCGCGCACGTCATGCAGGAACACCGCACTCCAATCCAGCATCGAGCCTTCGGCAAGAAAGCTGATGAAGCACACTGCGCCAATCACGATCACCACGCCACGCGGTAGCGCAAAGCTGCTTTCGCCCTGCTCTGCGCGTTCACTGCGCCACCAACGCGATGACAGTGCCGTGATCGCGACAACGCCCGCGGCCACCACCAATGTGGACAACAAGGCATCGCCACCGATCGACAGCAGCAACGTCACCAAGGCCGCGCCAGACAGCGCGCCAATGCTGTAGAAGGCATGGAAGCCAGACATCATCGCGCGGCCGGACTCACGCTCCACCACAACGGCCTGGATGTTCATTACGCAATCCATCGCACCGATGCCCGCGCCGAACACCAGCAGCACGATGCCAATGCCCAGCGGCGTGGTGGTCACCGCCAGCAGCGGAAGCGTCAACACCATCATCAGCACGGTTGCTAGCATCACTGGCCGGCAACCATGGCGCGCAGCCAGCATGCCGGCAAGCGGCATCGACAGCAGCGAGCCCAAGCCCAGGCACAGCAGCAGCACGCCCAGCAATGCGTCATCAAGACCTGCGCGGGCCTTGGCGAACGGCACCAGTGGCGCCCAGCATGCAATCGCAAAACCGGGAACGAAGAAGGCTGCGCGGGTGGCCATCTGCTGGCTGCGCTGTAGGGATGAGGAATGGCTCACATGTAGTTCCTGGATGTTGTTCTGCGGCCCGCGCTTGCCGGTGATGGGCTGTTGAATCAGGCTTTCGCAACGGCAACGCGATGCAGGCGCTGCGCAATCGGCGCCAATCGCGCCTGCATTTCCATGGAGACGCGGTCACTGATCAGCAGTTGATCAACCTGCTCGATAGCGGCAATACGGAAGCTGCCGCGCGCACCGAGTTTCTCGCTGCTGGCGACGACGAACGCCGTATCGCTGGCGCGCAGCATTGCCTGTTTGAACGCGCATTCTTCGGCGTTGATGCCCCAGATGCCGGTTTCAGGATCGACCGCGCAGACGCCGGGAATGCAGACATCGGCCTGCAGCTGGGTCAGCTGCTGCAATGCGATGGAACCGATGGCTCCACCACTTCGCGGATCGATGCGTCCGCCAATCATCACCACCTCGGTGGCCTGCGCGCCACTCAGTGCAGCGGCGACCGCAGGCGAGTTGGTCACCACCGTCACTGCCATGCCGCGCAACGCGCGGGCGATCTCGACGTTGGTGGAACCGGCATCCATCAGCACCACCTGCCCTGGCACCAACAACGAGGCCGCGTGGGCCGCCAAGGCACTGCGTTCCGGATCGTGCCGCCCTACTCGCTCGGGCAGTGCGTCGAATTGTGGCGTCGGCAACAGCGCCCCGCCATATACCCTTCGGCACAGCCCTTTGGCTGCCATGTCGCGCAGATCGCGGCGAATGGAATCCTCGGAAACCACGAATTCCGCCGCCAGGTCGTTTGCAACCACGCGGCCGTGCTTTCGAAGCTGATCGAGGATGCGCTGCTGGCGCTCCTGCGGTAGTGCATCCGGATTGGAGGCGGTCATGGGTTCATTTTGGCGGTGGCTGGCGTTTGGGGCGGGCGACAGGGATCGCGCGCAGCTTGATCGGCTTGAAGTGCCCGTTCGCCACATCATGCAACAACAAGCACAATCGTGCAACTTCACGCACTCGTGGGTGTCGTGCACACGAATTCAGGCAAACGGGCGCCGCCCTAAGTTTCGGCTGTCGCCGAGGCACGGAACCTCCGCAATCGAGAACATGCCCTACGGGGGAACTGCAGTAGGAGCTTTACCCCTCCCCAGCCCTCCCCTTCGCGTTGCGAAAGGGAGGGGGCAGAAGCGTTGCCGCTCACTGCTTTCGCCATTCACTGCTTTCGCCATTCACTGCATGCGCGGGCTCACTGCATGCGCCATTCACTACAGGCGCCGCTCAATCCGCAGTGCAGCGCGCCAACCATTGCTGCAGCGCTGGGTTGTCGTGGCCCGGCCGCAGGCATAGCTGCAACTCGAAACCAGCGTCCGCTGTGCCAATGTGCTGATAGTGGATCTCTTCGCTGCGGAATCCGGCCATGCTCGCGGGCACGATGGCAACACCGGCGCCAACCGCTACCAGCGACAGCACCGCATGCATGCCGTGCGCTTCCTGCACTACGTCGGGCACGAAGCCCGAGGCGCGGCACAGCGCCATCACATGCGAATGGAAGCCGATGCCTTCGTCAGCGGGCCACATCACGAAATCCTCGCCCGCCAGATCCGCGACATCAATCGATTGCGCTGCGGACTGCAGCCGATGTCCCTGCGGCAACGCTATTGCCAGCCCGTCGCGATCGAATGGACGCAGTTGCAGATCACCGGCTTCGGGCACCGGCGCAATCAAAATACCCAGATCGATTTCCGCCGCGCGCAACATGCGCTGCTGCTGCCGTGAAGTCGCTTCGCGCAACTCCAGCCGCACCATCGGATGTGTCTGGCGGAAGCTGCGGATCAGGCTTGGCAGGCGGCCATACATGGCACTGCCGACATAGGCCATGCGCAGGACGCCGCTGCGTCCCGCAGCGACATCACGGGTATGCACGAACGCACGTTCGGCCTGCTGCAGGGTCTGCCGCGCTTCCAGCAGCAACACCTGGCCAGCGGCAGTCAGCCCAAGCGTGCGATTGCCACGCACGATCAGTTCGGCGCCCAGCAACTCCTCCAAACGGCGGATTGCAGCGGTCAACGGTGGCTGCGACATGTGCAGCCGCGCCGCGGCACGATGGAAATGCAGCTCCTCGGCGACGGCAACGAACTGCCGCAACAGACGAAGGTCGATCATCGAGGACACCGTCAGCAAGGGCCTGCAGCCTAACAGGCCGCCTGCGCTTGCGGCAGGCTGACGCTGGCGGCGCTGATCCGCGCCCATGCCTCATGCACGGCCTGCGCAGTGTCCGCGTGCACCGCAAGCAGATCACGCGGGTAGCTGACGCCCTCAGTTTCCTGCAGCCGCGTCGCGCGGAACTGGCCATTGCTCGCACGCAGGACCCAGCCGCCTTCGCTGCACTGCCTTGAGGCGAGGAATGCCACGCCGGGTGCAACCGACTGCGGATGCAGGTCGTCCGGCTCGCCGCTGATACCCCACATCCGTGTCTTTGCCACCGGCGATACCGCGTTGACCACGATGTTATGCGGCGCGCCCTCCGCTGCGAGCACATTGACCAGACCCAGCGCAGCGCTTTTGCCCATCGCATAGCTGGCAAGGCCTTGCTGCACGTACTGCGGGTACAACGCGCGATCGGAGGTGGTCACCACGATGCGTCCGCCACCGGCAGCACGCATCACCGGCCAGGCGGCCTGCGCCAACCACAGCGGGGCCTTCGCGGCGATGGCAAGCATGTGATCCAAATGCTGCTCGTCCAGTTCTTCAATCGGCTGATACTCAACCCAGCCGGCATTGTGGATCACGAAATCCAGACGGCCATGCGCACGCACGATGCGCTGCACCAGCGCATGACAGGCAGCACGCGTATCGATCGGCTGATGGTCGCCCTGCGCCTGCAGGCCGTTGCTAGCCAGACAATCGACGGCTGCAGCCACCGCCACCGGATCATGGCCACTGCCGTCGGTGGCGGCGCCAACGTCATGCAGCACCATATGTGCGCCCATGCCAGCCAGCAACCGCGCGTAAGCCAGGCCCAGGCCACCTGCGGCACCGGTGACCAGGCCGACCTGTCCGTTGAACGAAATGATGTTTGAATTCATCTACCCAGCATCGGTGCAGGACTGCATCGGCACCAATACCGATTGCATGCCGCTGCGATACCGGCCAGCTATCGCGGCGGACGCAGCGTCGTTGTCACCACGCTCACGGCCAGCATCGGGATTTGCTACACCGCGTCCGTCCAGCCTAGATGATCGGCCCGGGTGCGTTTCGCGCACCCGGGCCATCTTCTGCCAAACAAGCCTGCCGGCTCACCTTCAGTGCGCGCGCCGGCTTGGCAGGAACGCAGCGACGATACCCAGCAGCGGCAGGAACGAGATCACCTTGTAGACCCAGATGATGCTGGTGTGGTCAGCCAGTACACCAAGCACCGCCGCCCCCAACCCGCCCATGCCGAACGCAAAACCGAAGAACAGGCCGGACACGGTGCCGATGCGATTGGGCATCAGCTCCTGCGCATACACCAGGATTGCCGAGAACGCCGAGGACAACACAAAGCCGATGATCATCGACAGGATCATTGTCCATTGCAGATCGGCATAGGGCAGGATCAAAGCGAACGGTGCCACGCCCAGGATCGATGCCCAGATCACCGGCTTGCGGCCGATGCGGTCACCCAGCGGCCCACCCAGCAACGTACCTGCCGCCGACGCTGCCAGGAAGCCGAACAGATGCAACTGCGCGCTCTGCACCGACACATGGAATTTCTGCATCAGATAGAGCGTGTAATAGCTGCTCAAGCCAGCAATATAGAAATACTTGCTGAAGATCAGCACCAGCAGGATCGCGATCACCCACGCCACCGTGCGCGGCGGCAATTGCGGCAAGGTGCTGCTCGGGGCCGGCCGGGGACTGGCCGCACTGGCCACCAGGTGCTGCTGGTACCAGCGGCTCACGTAACTCAGCAGGCCGATGCCCAACAACGCAGCGCCAGCAAACCAGGCCACGCTGCGTTGCCCGTTCGGCACGATGACCAGCGCTGCCAGCAACGGACCAACTGCCGTACCGGCGTTGCCGCCCAGCTGGAACACCGATTGCGACAGCCCGTGGCGGCCGCCGGAGGCCAAGCGCGCAATGCGCGAGGATTCGGGATGGAAAATCGCCGAGCCAACACCAATCAACATCGCCGCCGCCAGCACCGTGCCGAAGTTGGGCGCATAGGCCAGCAACAACAGGCCGCACAGCGTCGAGGTCATGCCCATCGGCAACGAGTACGGCGCCGGGCGCTTGTCGGTGCGCAGGCCGATCAAGGGTTGGAACACGGAAGCGGTGAGCTGGTAGGTCAAGGTGATCAGGCCCACCTGGGCAAAGCTCAGGTGAAACTGGCCTTTGAAGATCGGATACAGCGCCAGGATCAGCGACTGCATCATGTCGTTGACCAGGTGCGAGCTGCTGATGGCAGCCAGCACACCGACAGCGACCGGACGACGTTGTGAAACGGGGGCTGCAACCGATGGAGCAATGGATGACATGGCATGACCGCAGTTGGGGGGCGGATCGCATGGTAGATTCAAGCACCACGCCCATCCTGCGCAATATGGTCATGCATCTGCTCGAAAAGGACATAGCTCCGCGCAAGGGCCGGCGCATGCCGCTGCCGGTGGGCCCGGACACCGCCGTGTACTGCAAGGCGCGCGATTACGACGCCACCACGCCTATCCCCTTGCACCACCATCCCGACCGGCACCAGCTGATCTACGCCGAAACCGGGGTACTGGTGGTGCGTGCCGGCATGGGCCGCTGGGTGGTGCCCAGTACCCGCGCTATCTGGATGCCTGCCGGCATCGGCCACCAGGTGCACTGCATCGGTGCGGTCCGTATGCGCAGCCTGTACATCGCCCCCAGCCATATGCCGCACGCAGCGGCCACGCCGTCCGCGGTGTCGATCACGCCGTTGCTGGCAGCACTGATCCACGCCGCCGCCAGTGTGGCGCAGCCCTATCGTGAGCAATCACGCGACGGGCGCCTGATGCGCCTGATCCTGGACGAGGTGCAGACGCTGCCGGAGCTGCCCTTGCACCTGCCCGAACCCAGCGACCCCCGCCTGCGCAGGATCGGCCGGCAACTCGAACGTCACCCCGACGATGCATCCACGCTGCAGGACTGGGCGCTGCGGCTGCAGGTGGATGTGAAAACCATCCAGCGTCTATGCGCCCGCGAACTGGGCATGACCTTCGGTCAATGGCGCCAGCAGGCACGCCTGCTGCGTGCGTTGGAGCGGCTGGCGGTCGGTGAAAAGATCATCGATGTGGCCTTGGCCCTGGGCTATGAAAGCCCCAGCGCCTTCGCCACCATGTTCAAACGCCGATTCGGCTTGACCCCAAGCCAGTTCTTCCGCTGAGGCGCAAGCATGTTCTGCCAGCGCGCTATTGCGGCAGAACACGTCACGGGGCCACGCCGCTGTCAGCCCGCAGTGGCGGTGGCGGCCTCGTCGATCAACGCCGCAATCTCGCCGGCGTGCGATGCCAGCGACGCATGGCTGGCCTCCAGAGTGATCACCTTGCGCGCATTCATGCGATCAGACATCGCCTTCTGGTTTTCCGGCGCGATCATCCGGTCCTGGCTGGATATCTGGTACCAGCTCGGCTTGTGCCGCCAGGCCGGGTCGGTGACGTTGTCGCCAAACGTGCTGGCCAACGGGGCTTTCTGCGCCACTGCCATTACAAATGCCTGGTCCTCAGGCAGATCCTGGCAGAAGCTTTCGTGGAATTTGTCGACCTTCAGCCACAGGTAGCCATCGCTGTCCGGCGCCAGATTCGGTGCAGCGGCAGGCAGGTGTTGCTGGGTAAGCCCTCCGGCGCTTTCGCCGGCATCGGGTGCAAACGCGGCGACGAATACCAGCGCCTTTACGTTGGGCAGGTTGCCGGCCTGACTGATCACCGCGCCACCGTAGGAATGGCCGACCAACACCACCGGACCATCGATCTGCGCCACCATCTTGCGGGTGCGTTCGGCATCATCGGCCAACGATGTCAGTGGATTCTCGACTGCGTGGATATCCCGATAACCCAGCCGTTTGAGCTCCAGAATCACCCCGGCCCAATGCGCCGCACCGCCCCAGAAACCATGTACCAGAACAACTGCTGGCTTGCCCATGACGTGTTGCTCCTGTTGGTTGGAATAAACAATAACGGGATAGTCGCCGCGGCGCATTGTCGGCGGCGGCAAGCTACTGCCCGCTATTCTGCAAGCCAACCGTAAAATGATCGTGATGGATTCATTGGCGCAGGCTGACACGTCGCAGCGCAAGCCCGAGGCCAAAGCCGATACCGCGGTTTGCGAAGTTTTGCGCCCAGGCCGCCTCAGCCGTTCGCAATAGCCGTGCAACTGCACCCGCACCCTGCGGCACCGCTGATGCATACCTATCCACCCTTGCTGGCTGGCACCCACCGGCGGGTTTTCGCTATGCTGCGCGGCCACCCGCCGGGCATGCGCCTGCGCGGGCTTTGCATTTGTAGAACTCTTTACTTCATTGGATGGAAAATGGCTGCAAACGTAAGACTTGACGCATTGAGCGAGATCGCCGGTTTCATCGGCGCGGCATTGGTGGATGGCGACAGCGGCATGACCCTGGGCACCCTGGGCGGCGGCTCGGTCGACATGGAAGTTGCTGCGGCCGGCAATGCCGATGTTGTCCGTGCCAAGCGCCGCGTGGCGAACGCACTGGGCCTGACCGATGTGGTCGAGGACATCCTGCTGACCCTGTCCAAGCAATACCACCTGATCCGGCCACTGGATGGCAACAAGGACCTGTTCCTGTACGTCATGCTTGACCGCACCCACGCCAACCTGGCGATGGCGCGACACGAACTGAAGTCGTTCGAGAAGACGCTGGACTTCAAGTAAGCCCGCACCGAACGTGTTGACCAGAAGCCCGGCCCGATGCCGGGCTTCTGCGTTGTACGGCAAGCCACCAAACACATTGTTGTAGGAGCGGCGTAAGCCGCGAAACACATAGCGGGTCAGGCCACAAACACCGTGGAAGCTGCCGCATGCCCAGCTTCGCGGCTTACGCCGCTCCCACAAACCGGGTCGGCTTCTAGCACTTAGTTGGGCGAGGCACGCAGATAACGCTGCCCATCGAACTCAAAGCCAAGCAACTCGCCCTGCGTATCGCGCAGGAACTGCAATGGTTCCGGTACCGACAAGGGTCCGTCCTGGGCGGCAAACAGATCCGCAGCGGCTGGCGTCAGCGTGCGGCTGAGCGCACCTATCCGAAGCTGCAGGCCCTCATCAGCAGCAATAATCCGTGCGCTTACCGGTAGCTGTTCAGCACGGAAGTCTCCGCCGTAGCCAGCAACGGCCGCCGGCCGCCACTGCCAGCCCTGCCAACGCGGATCGTCGTGCTCTTTGGCTTGGCGCGCGCGCATGCCTGTCAGCTGCTCGGCAACGCGCTTGGGATAGGCCTGTTGACGGATCTGCGCCCACGAATCAGCCTCCGGGTGATCAACCAGATACTGGAAGAACTGCACCACCGTGCGCGAGGTCAACCAGCCAGTGGCGTTATCCGAATTGGAGAACACACCGATACCCACGCCCAGATCCGGTGAGAACGCCATCATGCTGCGCGCACCGGTGTAGCTGCCGCCGTGGATGTAAAGCGTATGCCCCTCGAAATCACATACGTTCCAACCGTAGGCATAGCCGTTGCAGGGCAGCTCATAGGCATTGCGCGCCTTGGGATCCACCTGCGCGCCAATGCGATGCGCAGCCTGCAAGCTGCCGGCACCCAACTGCGATGAAAGCGGTGCACCCAACTGCAGCCGCAACCAGCGGCCCATGTCACGCGGCGAGGTCATCATGCCGCCGGCCGAATGCATGAGCGCATCGGGTTTCGGTGGCACCAGCCGCCAGCCCTGCCCTGCACCCAGCCACTGGTGATTGAAAGCCAGCTGCGCCGGATCGAAGGACGAGGTGCGGGTTGCGGTTTCATGCAGCTGCAGTGGCGTGAACAGCTGTTGCTGCAACCAGTCCTGCCAGGAGCGGCCGGTGCGTTGCTGCAGGATTGCCGCGTAGATGTTGTAGCCCAGGTTGTCGTAGTCGAAGCCATCAGCGCGCTTGCTGGCGAACTGCTGCAGCAGCTGCGGATACAGGGTTGGATCCGGACTGCCGATGTAGGCCTCCAGCGTGGTGATGACATCGGCACTCAAAGGAACGCGGTGATTGAGCAGGTCGGCCAGCGTCCAGGCGGCTGGATCAACGCCTCCTGGCAGCTGCAGCGTTGGCCAGTGATCGGCCAGGGTACTGTCCAGGCGCAGCACGCCCTGCTGGTCCAGCAACTGCGCCAGCAGCCCCATATACGATTTGGTCTGGGAGGCGATGTACATCGGCGTGTGCATCGTCAATGGCGCTGCCGTGCTGGCATTGCGCTGCCCGCGCGCATAGCCCAGCAGTTGCCGATCACGATCAACAACCACTACCGCATAGCCGGGGCCCAGCTCCGGAATGCCGTCCAGGAACGTGGCGAGCTTGCGCGCAGCCTGTTCCGGGGCCGCGGCTGATACCGTCGCAGCGCCGCCCAGGCAAGCGGGCAGCAATAGCAGGGACAGGATGTTGCGCAGGTACATGGGCCGATTCCGTGACTGATCGCAGGCACGATGCCTTATCGCTACCCGGCAAATCTTGAACGGATTGAACCTGCTCATGCCCGCAGCAGCGCGCGCAACCGGGCCGGGGTCAAGCCGCTGTGCGCCCGCGCGATGCGGCTGAGATGGGATTGATCGGCAAAGCCTGCACGTTGTGCCACATCGGCCAGCGCGTGGCCCTTGGCCAACAACGGCAATGCCCGCTGCAGCTGTGCACGCGCACGGAACACCGACGGTGCACAGCCCATCCAGCGCGCGAAAGCGCGGGCGAAATACACCGGATGCACGCCGACCTCGCTGGCCAGCGCGGCCAAGGGCAGCGTCTGCTCCTGCAGGCGCTGGCAACTGCCTGCAAGCCAACGCGGCGGTGCGCCTGCCGGGCGCTCGCCGGTGGTGGCCATGCTGGCCAGCAATTCCCATAGCCGACTGTCGATATCGCAGCTGCCCAGCTCACCGGCAGACAATGCCGACAACAGGCTTCGTCCACTGCGCAGCGCTGGCTGCAGGTCACCACCACGCCATTGCCAGGCCTGGCCAATGCCGAGGGTCTTCTGCAGGTCGAACGCGGCCGGTAGATCGATACCCAGCATCAACGCGCCGGCTGAGCCGTAGTCATTGGCATGCATCACCCCGGCCCGCTTCACCCCCAATGCGGGCACAGCCAGGCGCTCCTCGCCCTGCGAGGTCTGCTCCTGCAGGGTGCCCAGCAGCAGCAACGAAAGCTGATGGCAGTCATGCGCATGCCGTTGCATGTGTTCGCCAGGCGCGTACCAACTGACCCGCACTGCCAGGCGCTCACCCTCGAACACGCGGCGCCGTGCTGGCGCCTGTGCTGCGTCGCTGCGATATCTGGCTGGCGGCAAGGTCATGGGTCAGCACAGGCAGGGAGTTGACCGAAGTCTAGACACATCGCGCGGCGGCGCACCTGCCGTTGGTCGGGGTGCCGCGCACTGGGACCGGACGCTGTCAACGCCACGGCCCCGGCCTTGTGCCCGGCATGGCTCAGCCCTGTGGCGCAGCCAGCAGATATTTCAGCCCATGCATGAAGCCACGCGGTGCGACGCTGAGGTGATCCTCGTCATTGAGCACGTCCAGCTTCAGCTGCAGTGAGCGGCCACCGCGGGCGCCCAGCAGGCCGATCATGCGCTGCGCATCGACCACCATGTCAGCGTCGCCGCCGTGCTGCACCGATTCGTACTCGCCCACGTACATATAGGCCCGTACCGGCAGCTCAGGCGCCTTGCCGGCCTGGGCCAGCCGGCGCTCCATCACCTGTTTGTCGAACCAGTACGAGGGACTGCCGAGGATGTAGGCACTGAAAAGCTGCGGCCGCTCCAGCATCACCTGCGTGCCCAGCAAGGCGCCATAGGAGTGCCCAAGGAACATACGCCGGGTTTCGTCCGTGCGGTAACGCTTGGCCATGAAGGGCAGCGCCTGGGTTTCCAGATAGGTGATGTAGGCACCGGCGCCACCATGCACGGCATCGGCTGGCGAACTGCTGGGGCCATTGGCGGTGGGCGTGTAGTCGCGCCGGCGACTCTGCATGCCGCCCTCGCCCTTTGCATAGGACAAACCAACCAGGATGAAGTCTTCGATCTTGCGCCCTTCGACATTCAGGCGCCGCGCCATCTGCCAGACCAGTGGGAACGCGTAGTCGGCATCGGTGACATACAGCACCGGGTAGCGCTTGTCGGGGTTGTCGGCGTAGCCGGCCGGCAGGGCCACAAACATCTGGTAGTTGCGGCCACTGACCGGGTCGGGAACGTCCCAGACTTCACTGCCCAGCACTTCGTAAGGGGCGCCCTCGCCGCGCTGCGCGGTTACCGCTCCCGGCTGGGCGGCAGTAGTTTGTGGCGGCGCGGTGGCAGCCTCATCCGGAGCACCCTTACAGGCGCTCAGCGCCACCATTACCACCACCGACATCATCCATTTGCTCAAGCAGACTCTCCAACGATCGTGATCAGTAGCCGATGATGGCATGGCACCGTACGCTTCCAAAGTTCGCTCCAGCCACCGGCATACCCAGTGCGATGCTGTGCAGCTGCGACCAGAGAAAGCGCAAGCTGTTGATTCAACTAGACCGACAGGCCCTTGTCGGCTTGCTGTCGTGTTGCCGACCGAGATTTTCCGGCAGCCTGCCCGCTCGGCTAACATCGTCAGGAACGCGCCATGGAAGATGGAACAATGAAGATCGACGGACAGCGGATCAAACAACTGCGCGAAGCCCGCGGATGGTCGCAGGAACACCTGGCCAGCCTCTGCGGCTTGAGCGCACGCACCGTGCAGCGGCTGGAAGCCGAGGGCAACGCCTCGCTCGAGTCGCGGATGGCGGTTGCGGCGGCGCTGGAGGTTGCGGCGGTGGATTTGCTGCTCTTCCAGCCTGCCAGCAACCCGCACACCATCACCACCCCGCCAAGCTCTGCAGACATCCGTACCGACAACCTGATGATTGGTCTGGCTTTGCTGGTAATAGCGCTGCTGTACGGCGGCTACAACATCGGGAAAGACCTTGCATTACGTGACAACGCACGTTGTGAAGCCAACCCGGCGCAGTGCCAACGTTGAGAGTACAACCGGGGCTGCGGAGCTGATTTTTGTAGGAGCGGCGTAAGCCGCGAAGCAGAGACATCATCAGATGCCATCCGCGCTTGCGACCTCAGCAGTGTCAGCTTCGCGGCTGACGCCGCTCCTACAAGAATACGGAGCTGACTTTGTGGGAGCGGCGTTAGCCGCGAAGCACAGACATCATCAGATGCCATCGGCGCTTGCGACCTCAGCGAGGTCAGCTTCGCGGCTTACGCCGCTCCCACAAATCCAAAGTAGGTCGCTGCCACAAATCCAAAGTAGGTCGCTGCTTCAAAAGCAAAGACCGATGCCAGCATGCTGACATCGGTCTTTGGATGATTCATTGCCTGAGCAGGCAACAACGACGCTGCTTTCAGCGGGTCGCTTACTTGGCCTTGCCCTGGTTGGCCACGGCCTCGGCGGCCTTCTTGGCCGCTTCCGGATCGCCGAGGTAACGGAACGACTTGACGGTGAGGTCGTCGTTCAATTCAAACAGCAACGGAATGCCGGTCGGGATGTTGAGCTCAAGGATCTGTTCCTTGCTCACGTTGTTGAGGTACTTGTACAGCGCGCGCAGCGAGTTGCCGTGGGCGGTGACCAGCACGGTCTTGCCTTCCTTCAACTGCGGTGCGATGGCGTCATGCCAGTACGGCAGCACACGGTCCAGCGTGGTTGCCAACGACTCGGTGGCCGGCAAGGCGTTGCGGTCCAGGCCAGCATAGCGACGGTCGTGGATCGGGTGGCCCGGATCGGCCAGGTCCATCGGCGGCGGCGGGATGTCGTAGGAACGACGCCATACCTTGACCTGCTCCTCGCCGTGCTTGGCGGCGGTTTCGGCCTTGTCCAGGCCCTGCAGGCCACCGTAGTGACGCTCGTTCAGGCGCCAGGATTTGTTGACCGGCAGCCAATCCTGCCCCAGCTCGGTCAAGGCACCCTGCAGGGTGTGGATGGCGCGCTTGAGCACCGAGGTGTGGGCCACATCGAACTGCAGGCCTTCGTCCTTCATCAACCGCCCAGCGGTGGCAGCTTCCTGGCGGCCCTGCTCGGTGAGGTCCACGTCCACCCAGCCGGTGAAGCGGTTATCGAGGTTCCACTGGCTCTGGCCATGGCGCAACAGCACGAGTTTGCGGGTCACTGCGGATGTCTCCGGGATGGGGAAGGAAGACCGCGATTGTAGCCCCTTCGCGTTGGCATCCGTTCTTCGTTGGGGGTTTGGGTATGGGGGCTGGGTAGTTGTAGCGGAGACTGGCTTTGTTTGTTTGTCCGGCATTTTTCTAATGAGCAAGAGCGGGAGCTCACCCCTCCCCAACCCTCCCCTTGCCTCCGGCAAAGGGAGGGGGCCAGAGCGGCTGCGCGGCAATCTGTGAAGTAGCCGCGAACTGCCCCCTCCCTTTGCCGAAGGCAAGGGGAGGGTTGGGGAGGGGTAACGCTTTCTGGGGTAGCGCTTTCAGTCGCCACACCACCCCGCCACACCACCCCATCAAAAAAACAATCCATTCCCCGCACGACACCCCGTCTTCGCCGCCCCCATGCCATCCTGCGCGCACATTCATGCAATCCGGAGCCAGCCCGCCATGACCACCATCATCAGCCCGCGTGTTCACGACCTCGGCGGATTCCAGGTCCGCCGCGCGGTGCCCTCGCTGCAGGCGCGCAGTGTGGGTTCGTTCGTGTTCGTGGACCATATGGGGCCGGCCATCTTCAGCCCCGGCCAAGGCATTGATGTGCGTCCGCATCCGCATATCGGCTTGGCTACGGTCACTTTCCTATGGGCCGGCCAGATCGGGCATCGCGACACGCTGGGATCGGAACAGGTCATCCGCCCCGGCGACGTGAACTGGATGACGGCCGGCCGTGGCATTGCCCACTCCGAACGAACCCCCGCTGCCGTGCGTGAGCACGAGCAGGCGGTACATGGCATGCAGACCTGGGTTGCACTACCCAAAAGCCACGAAGAAACCGACCCGGCCTTCTTCCATTTCGGTGCTGACCAGCTGCCGCAGCAGCGCCGCGATGGCGCCTGGCTGCGGGTGATTGCCGGCCGTGCCTACGGCGAGGAGTCGCCGGTAAAGGTATTTGCCGACACCTTGAACGTCGCCATCGACCTGGAACCCGGCGCCGAGATCGACCTGGATACCTCGCACATCGAGCGCGCGCTCTACATCCTGGAAGGCGATGCGCAGCTGGACGGCACCGACGTTCCCAGCCAGCACCTGGTCATCCCCGAACCCGGCGCGCGCGGCCGCCTGCGCGCCAAGACCCCCGTCAAAGCCATGCTGATGGGCGGCGAGCCGCTGGATGGGCCACGCCATCTATGGTGGAACTTCGTCTCCAGCTCCAAGGAGCGCATCGAGCAGGCCAAGGACGATTGGCAGAACGGCCGCTTCGGCACCATTCCCGGTGACGACAAGGAGTTCATCCCGCTGCCGGGCTGACTCCGCTCCTCCCGTCAAGGCCGAGGCTGGTCACCACGTACAGCCGTTGCCGCCCTGTAGCCAGCAACGCGCAAGCCGCGCATAGTGCTAAAGCACTACAGGTAAAAGCGGGAAATAGTTAACGATTTCGCTACGCATCCGCCCCTCTTCTCCGTTACTTTCCCCACACCCGAATCGGGGAACATAAAAGGAACGACACAATGAGCATGGGAAAGCGTCTGGCTGCCGAATTTCTTGGCACCTTCTGGCTGGTATTGGGTGGCTGCGGCAGCGCGGTATTGGCGGCGAAGTTCGGCGGTGACGGTAATCCGCTGGGCATTGGTTTTGTCGGTGTTTCCCTTGCTTTCGGCCTGACCGTACTCACCGGTGCCTATGCGTTTGGCCATGTTTCCGGCGCGCACTTCAACCCGGCGGTCAGTATTGGCCTGTGGGCCGGCGGTCGCTTCCCGGCCAAGGACCTGCTGCCCTACATCGTGGCCCAGGTGCTGGGCGGCATCGTCGCTGCCTTCATCCTGCTGCAGATCGCCCAGGGCAATGCCAGCTTCCTGATTGATGGCAGTTCGCCCGGCGCCTTCGCCAGCAACGGCTACGGCGCGCTGTCGCCGGGCGGCTATACCGTGGCTGCGGCCTTCCTCTGCGAAGTGGTGCTGACCGCGGTGTTCCTGATCGTGATCATGGGTGCTACCCATGGCCGCGCGCCGGCCGGCTTCGCACCGATCGCGATTGGCCTGGCACTGACCCTGATCCACCTGATCAGCATCCCGGTCACCAACACCTCGGTGAACCCGGCCCGCTCCACCGCCGTCGCCCTGTTTGCCGGCGCCGGCGCAATCAGCCAGCTGTGGCTGTTCTGGGTGGCGCCCATCCTTGGTGCGGCCATCGGCGGCCTGGCCTATAAGTGGATCGGCAACGACAAATAAGTCGCACGATTGGTTTCAACTGATACGGATATACCGAACGGCCCCCACGCGGGGCCGTTCCCGTTATGGAAAGAGATTTTGCAAGTGATGGGGATTTTGTAATACCGTCGCCACTTGGCTGGCGCGCATGGGGATGCACGTACAGAGGGGGACGGATACCCCCCACCAGCCATGACGTCACTTCAGAAACATCCACACGACTTCGTCGCGCCGTTGGGCCGATGTTCCATGGGGGAATGCGTAGTGAAGACTGTCTGTATTTTTTCTGCCGTACTTGCACTCGGCGTCAGCGCCAATGCTTTCGCCCAGCAAGCCGTGCAGTGTCCGTCACTGCCTGCCAGCAGCGGCCTGCACTGGGACCAGCAGACGCAGAATGATTTCATCGTCTGCAAGGCCACCACCGAAGATGGCCGCACGGTACTGAACATGATGCTGAGCGGGCGTGATCCCGACCTGGCCTTGAACCGCCCACTGCGCGCGGAGAAAGGCGAGTTCGGCGGCGAGCAGATGTACTGGTACAAGCTGGACATGGGTGGCCGCGATGTACCCGGCCTGGAGTCACGCCGCATCAGCGTGGTCAAGCTGGACAAGAACCGCTACGCGCAGATCTGGATCGACGCGGCCGACACCACCGAGCTGGGCACGCTGCAGAACCTGACCCAGACCTTGAACCTCAATCCGTCCGCCTTGGCCGGCAGCAACTGAGCCGGCGCTGATACCGGTCCCGGCGCAGCACGCGCGGGACCGGCCATCGCTCAGAAGCGGCCTTCCTGGTAATCGACGAAGGCCTGCATAAACTCCTCACGGGTGTTCATCACGAACGGCCCATGCCGCGCTATCGGCTCGCGCAGCGGCCGCCCCGCCAGCACGATCAATCGTGCGCCCTGCGCACCGGCGCGCATCTGCAATCTGCTGCCACCACCCAGCACGGCCAGCTGCTGCAGCTCCAGCGCACGCGCATCCTCGCCTTCACCCAGCACTGCGCTGCCTTCGAATACATAGGCGAAGGCGTTGTGCCCGGCCGGCAGCGGGCACGTCCAGGCGCTGCCCGCGCTCAGGCTTACGTCCAGATACAGCGGCTCGGTAGCCGGCTGCTGGATTGGCCCGCTGACCGAATCCACCGTACCGGCGATCACCTTCACGCTGACACCCTGCGCCGGTGACAACTGCGGAATACGTTCGGCAGCGAATTCCTGATAGCGCGGATCGGTCATCTTGTCGCGCGCCGGCAGGTTCACCCACAGCTGGAAGCCGCGCATGCGGCCCGATTCCTGCTCGGGCATTTCCGAGTGCACAAGCCCACGACCGGCAGTCATCCATTGAACGCTGCCAGGCGTCAGCAAACCCTCGTTGCCGTGGTTGTCCTTATGCCGCATGCGGCCATCGAGCATATAGGTCACCGTCTCGAAACCACGGTGCGGATGGTCGGGGAAACCAGCGATGTAGTCCTCCGCCCTGTCGGTGCCGAACTCGTCCAGCATCAGGAAAGGATCAAGCTCGGGCAGCGAGGGCGTACCGATGACGCGGGTCAATCGCACCCCCGCACCATCGGAAGTAGGCATGCCGCGGATGCTGCGAACCACCCGCGCCGAATCCTGGTTACTCATGAACAAGCTCCTTGAACGTGCAGCAGACAATGCCTGCCACCCGTACCCAAACCAACCGTCATCACTGCAACCTTTCGTTCCAGCACCGCACAACAGCGCGACAAAGCCCGCAGTCATATTCAATGGGACGTTGACCTAAGACCAAAGTCGCATCCGCTTCAGCCGCCATGCACATTGACCCCCGCCCGGCATGGGTAGAACCTTGGGCATATTCCCCTGCGAGGCAACTCGATGAAAGGTTTTTCAAAAGCCGGATGGGCGCTGCTGTCCCTGATCGGCGCATTCTGTCTAGGCGTCGTGGCGCTACGCCGCGGCGAACACATCAATGCCCTGTGGATCGTGGTAGCAGCGGTATCGCTGTATCTGGTGGCCTTCCGCTACTACGGCCTGTTCATCGCCAACAAGGTGCTGGGGGTTGATCCCACCCGCGCTACGCCGGCAGTGCTCAACAACGATGGCCTGGACTATGTGCCCACCAACAAGCACGTACTGTTCGGACACCACTTCGCCGCAATTGCCGGTGCAGGCCCGCTGGTGGGCCCGGTGCTTGCCGCCCAGATGGGCTATCTGCCCGGCACGCTATGGCTGATTGCCGGCGTGGTGCTGGCCGGTGCGGTGCAGGACTTCATGATCCTGTTCATCTCGACCCGT
The DNA here is from genome assembly GCF_056756175.1 of Stenotrophomonas sp. STEN240. Lineage (NCBI taxonomy): Bacteria > Pseudomonadati > Pseudomonadota > Gammaproteobacteria > Lysobacterales > Lysobacteraceae > Stenotrophomonas > Stenotrophomonas sp. STEN240. The sequence continues at coordinate 42,469 of NZ_JBRRBO010000003.1, forward strand.
CGCAACGGCCGCTCGCTGGGTGACCTGGTACGCGAGGAGATGGGCCAGGTGCCTGGCACCATCGCCTTGTTCGGCGTATTCATGATCATGATCATCATCCTGGCGGTGCTGGCGATGATCGTCGTCAAGGCATTGGAGGGCAGCCCCTGGGGCATGTTCACGGTGATCGCGACCATGCCGATCGCCATCTTGATGGGCGTGTACATGCGCTACATCCGGCCGGGCAAGATCGGCGAGATTTCAATCGTTGGCCTGATCCTGCTGTTGGCTGCCATCTGGTACGGCGGCAAGGTTGCCGCTGACCCGGTGATGGGCCCGATGTTCACCTTCACCGGTATCCAGATCACCTGGATGCTGATCGGCTACGGCTTTGTCGCCGCCGTGCTGCCGGTGTGGCTGCTGCTGGCCCCGCGCGATTACCTGTCTACCTTCCTCAAGATCGGCACGATTGTCGGTTTGGCGATCGGCATCCTGATCGTGATGCCGGAACTGAAGATGCCGGCACTGACCCAGTTTGCCGATGGCACTGGCCCGGTGTGGAAGGGCAGCATGTTCCCGTTCCTGTTCATCACCATTGCCTGCGGTGCGGTGTCGGGCTTCCATGCACTGATCAGCTCGGGCACCACGCCCAAACTGCTGGCCAATGAAGGCCATGCCGCCTACATCGGTTACGGCGGCATGCTGATGGAATCGTTCGTGGCAATCATGGCCATGGTCGCCGCTTCGATCATCGAGCCGGGCATCTACTTCGCCATGAACAGCCCGGCCGCCATTATCGGCACCGACGTGGTCCATGCTGCGCAGGTCGTGACCAACTGGGGCTTTGCCATCACCCCGGAACAGTTGACCGCAACCGCTGCGGAGATTGGTGAAAGCACCATCCTCTCGCGTGCCGGTGGCGCGCCGACGCTGGCCGTTGGTATCGCGCAGATCCTGCATGCAGTACTGCCGGGCGAAGGCATGATGGCCTTCTGGTACCACTTCGCCATCCTGTTCGAAGCACTGTTCATCCTGACCGCTGTGGACGCGGGCACCCGTTCGGGCCGCTTCATGCTGCAGGATCTGCTGGGCAACTTCGTGCCGGCCCTGCGCCGCACCGACTCGTGGGTGGCCAGCTTCATCGCCACCGGTGGCTGCGTGGCGCTGTGGGGTTACTTCCTGTATCAGGGCGTGACCGATCCGCTGGGTGGCATCAACATGCTGTGGCCGCTGTTCGGCATCGCCAACCAGATGCTGGCCGGCGTGGCACTGCTGCTGTGCACCGTGGTGCTGTTCAAGATGAAGAAAGACAAGTACGCCTGGGTGCCGCTGGTACCGGCCATCTGGCTGCTGATCTGCACTACCGCAGCAGGCTTCATCAAGATCTTCTCCGACATCCCGGCAGTGGGCTTCCTGGCCCAGGCGCACAAGTACCGTGACGCCATTGCCGCCAAAGAACTGCTGGCACCGTCGAAGAACTTCGACCAGATGCATCAGGTGATGGTGAACAACTACATCAACACCGCCCTGACCGCGCTGTTCCTGTTCGTGGTGTTTGCGGTGCTGGTGTATTCGGTCAAGACCATCGCCGCCGCACGTCGCTCGCCGACGCGCACCGACAAGGAAACGCCTTATGTGGCATTGAAGCCGCACGAGGTCGATCTGTAATGGGCACCGAGCTGGTCCCCGTCGGCCAGTACCAGACGTTCCGCCGCACCTGGCGGCGTCTGGTGCAGACCGCGCGGCTTTGCTGCGGCGTGCCGGACTACGACAACTATGTCCGACACATGCGCGAGAAGCATCCTGACCGTGAGGTCATGGATTACAAAACCTTCTTCCGCGAACGTCAGGAAGCCCGCTTCGGCGGCAGGAGCGGCTTCCGCTGCTGCTGAGGCACCGGGAAGAAAAACAAAAAGGCGGCGCCAATGGCGCCGCCTTTTTTTTACCTGTAGTGCCGAGCCAAGCTCGGCAGAGGCTTTGCGAGCGAACAGCCAACCCCTCCCCAGCCCTCCCCTTGCCTGCGGCAAAGGGAGGGGGCAGAAGCGTAGTGCCGCGTTACAGCTCGACCGTGTCGAACGTCTGCCCGTACTGCGGGTGCTGCTGCCACATCTGCTGCAGGCTCAAGCCACGTACCGGGTCGACGAATTCCGGGGCGATGTCCGCCAGCGGCTTCAGCACGAAGGCATGCTTCAACTCGGGCCGCGGGATGCGCAGATGGCCGGGGCCTTCCACCACCAGGTCGCCGTAATACACCACGTCGATGTCCAGGGTACGGTCGCTGAAACGCGGACCGGAACGGTCGCGACCATGCGCGTCTTCCACCGCGTGCAACCAATCATCCAACTCGGCCAACGGCAGCTCGGTATCCAGCATCACTGCGTTGTTGAGGAAGTCCGGGCCGTCGAAACCCACCGCGGGCGTGCGGTAGGCCGGCGAGACGCTGATCGCGCCGAAACGTTCGCGCAATACGGCAACCGCCGCTTGCAGGTAATGCTGCGGTTGCAGGTTGCTGCCCAGGCTGAGAAGCACAGTGGTCATGAGTTGGTTTGCCTGCGGGCCCGCCCGCGCCACGGTGGACGAGCTTGAGCACCGCAACGTAGGGGGGCGCACATGATAGGCCAGCGGCCGCCAAGCCGCACTGCCAACGGCCTGTTTCAGCCCACCCCAAGTGCGTCGGCAACGGCACGAAACACCCGCTGCATCTCCAGGGGCTTGGGCAGCACATGCACGCTGATGCCCGATGGCGCCTCACCGTCGGCGAAGGCCGGTGCATTGGCGTCCTCCAGCACGATCGCCGGGCCGCGATAGCCCATGGCCTGCATCTCCGCCAGCAACTGGCCCGCCGACAGCAATGGGATGCCGCTGTCCACCAGCACCACGTCCGGCAGCCCTGCCTCCTGCAGATGCCGCATCGCCACCGCGCCATCGCTGGCCAGGCGCATGCGATACCCCTGGCTGGACAAGGCGTTGCCCAGCAGCGACAACCGCGTGGCTTCGTCGTCCACCACCAGCAGGCGTTCGCCGTGACCGACCCGATTGCTTTCCACCGGCTCGGCATCTTCTTCGCCGCTGCATTCAAACATCGGCAACAGCAGTTCGAAGGTGGTGCCTTCGCCGAGCTGGCTCTGCACCTGGATCTGCCCACCGATGCTTTCAACAATGCGATGGCAGGACACCAGGCCCAGCCCGGTGCCGTCGGACTTGGTGGTGAAAAACGGGGTGAACAGGCGCTTCACCGTGGCCTCGTCCATGCCGATGCCGTCATCACTGACACGGATGCGCACCTTGTCCTCGTCGCCAGCGACACGTTCGGCGATCAGGCTCAACTTGCCGCCGTCCGGCATCGCCTGGATGGCGTTGAGCGCAAGGTTCAACAGCACCTGCTGCAGCTCGGTGTAGTTCGCCTCGATCGCAATGCGATCGTCGGATACTTCAAGGTGCAGCTCGGCGTTGCGCGGCAGGCTGCTCTTGAGCAGCATCCCCACGGCCTGGAACAGGCGCTGCAGCACGATGCGTTCGCTGGGCTGGCGTGAGCCGCGCACGAAGGACAGCATCGATTCGACCATCTCATGGCCGCGACGCCCGCATTCGGCGATGACATCGGCCAGACGAATGATCTTGGGGTCGTCGCTGCGATCGCGGATCAGATCCGGAATGATCAGCAGCGGCTGCAGGATGTTGCGCAGGTCATGACTGAGCCCGGCGGCAAGCAGGGCCAGGCTTTCCAGCCGCTGCGCACGCATCAGCTCATCTTCCACCCGCAGGCGCTCGCGCTCGCTGCGGGTTTCACGCACCAGCCGCGCTACCGCCGAGGGCAGCCGCGCCGGCTGGTGCTTGATGATGTAATCGTTGGCGCCGTGCTGCAGCGCCTCCACTGCGGTCTCCTCACCCATCGTGCCGGAGACGAAAATGAAGGGCACGCTGGGGTGCAGCTCGCGCAGGATGTGCAACGCGTAATAGCCTGAAAACCCAGGCATGCTGAGGTCGGACAGCACGATATCCGGCATCCAGGCCTCCAGCGCGCTACGCATCGCCGGCTCATTGTCGACCCGCTCGAACTCGATCTGCAGACCAGCCTCGAGCAACTGGTCGACAACCAGCTCGGCGTCTTCGGGCGAATCCTCCACCAGCAGGATACGCAACGGCCCCAATGGCGTTCCCTTGTTCGGCATCTGCGTTTACTCGCTGTCCGCTGCCTGGTTGATCAGTGCCCAGAACGTACCAATCGTTTTCACTGCCTGGAAAAACTGTTCAAGATCGACCGGCTTGACCACATAGGCATTGACGCCCAGGTCCCAGCTGCGGGCCAGGTCGCTCTCCTCGCGCGAAGACGACAGGATCACCACCGGCAGCCGCTTGAGGTCTTCATCCGCGCGGATCAGCCGCAGTACTTCCAGGCCGTCCATGCGCGGCATCTTGATATCCAGCAGCAGCACCGCCGGCAAGCCCTCCTCGCGCTGCGCGAACGCCCCGCGCCGCAGCAGGAAGTCCATCGCTTCCACGCCGTCCTCCACATGCACGATGGGATTGGCCAGGGGTGCATCACGCAGCGCGTCGATCGCCATCTCGGCATCGGCTTGGCTGTCTTCGGCAATCAGGATGGTGCGCAGGGGACTCATTCCACGGTGTCCTTGTTGGATGTTTCGGGTGTTTGAGGAACAACGAAGCTGAAGGTGGCGCCCTTGTCCACCTGTGCGTCCGCCCAGATGCGACCACCGTGGCGGGTCAGCACACGGCGTACGCTGGCCAGGCCGATACCGGTACCGGGGTATTCGGACGCCTTGTGCAGGCGCTGGAACACACCAAACAGCTTGGACGCGTACTGCATGTCGAAGCCGGCACCGTTGTCGCTGACACTGAACTGGTGGCTGCCGTCAGGCAGCTGCTTTGCCGACACCTCGATGACCGCCTTGTCGCGGCTGGCGGTGTACTTGACCGCATTGCCGAGCAGATTCAACCAGACCTGGCGCAACATGTTTTCATCGCCGATCAGCACCGGCAACCTGCCTATCTTCCACTCCACCTCACGCAGCTTGCCGTCGGCCCCGGCCTCGTTCTTGAGGTTGGAGTCCAGCAGCGCGCGGGTATCGGCCACCAGCGATTGCATGTCCACCCGCTGCAGACGCATCGCGCCACGGCCCAGCCGCGAGTAGACCAGCAGGTCATCGATCAAGGCCGCCATCAGCTGCGCGGAGCTGCTGATCACGTCCAGATAGTGCTGGGTCTTGGTGTCTACCGCCTCGCCCAGGTGCCGCCCCAGTTTGTCGGAGAAGCCGGCCACATGGCGCAGCGGCGCGCGCAGGTCGTGCGAGACCGAGTAGCTGAAGGCTTCCAGCTCGCGGTTGACGTCGGCCATCTGTTCGACCTTGCCTTCCAGCTGCCGGTTCAGCTCCTCCACGTGCTGTTGCACGGCACGCTGCAGGGTGATGTCGCTGACCGTCATCAACACCACTTCATCACTGGCATCGGGCAAGGCCATGCGCCGGGCATTGATCAGCATGGTGCGGTTGATGCCATCCACGCTGCGTTGCTGGTGCTCGAAATCCCATAGTTCGCGCCCACGCAGCAGTACATCGGCCAGCCGCTGGCGCACCAGTGGGTCGTCCCACGCGCCGTCGCCGATATCCTGCAACTGACGCTGGCTGATATCGGCCTCCTCGACGCCGTACATTTCCGCGAAGGCGGTGTTGTGCAACAGGATGCGCAGCTGCCCATCCAGCAGCACGATCGGCTCACGCACGGTCTGCAGCACCGCGCTGGCGCGGGCGCTGGCCTTGCTCAGGCGCAATTCGATATCGGCGCGGCTGCCGATCTGCCGCTGCAACAGCCACAACACCAGCCCCAGCAGCAGCAACTGCACCGCCAACGCGGTCCAGGTCACCATCGATGCCATCCGCTGCTGGCGTCGGGCCTCGGCAGCGCGCTCGACCAGCAAGGCGTCCTCGTGCTGCTGCAGTTCCAGCACCAGTTGCCGGATCGGGTACTGGAACGTCATTTCCTCGATCAGCTCGCGCTGGCGCGGCGTGTCGGTGCTGGCCGCGATCTCCTTGGCCAAGGCCATGCGCCGTTCCAGCATCGACTCCATCTTGCCGATGCGCACAAGCTGCTCGGGGCTGTCACTGACCAGCCGTGCCAGCTCGTGCAGGTTGTCGCTGATGCTGTCGGCGGTATGCAGGCGTTGCTGCAATGCCTGCGAGTTGATGCCCTTGGACAAGGTCAAGGCAGCCGACTCCACATCGCGGATGTCGGCTTGCAGGTTGTACAGGCGCGCGCCCACCGCCTGGGTATGTGCCACCCAGTTGGCAGCGTTGACGCTGTCGGCGGTCAACCGTTGCAGGGTCAAGGCCGGCACCACGATGATCAACAACGCGGCCAGCCCCAGCCCCAGCAAGCGCCAGCGGCTCCAGTCATCATCGGTCAATCGTGTTGCCATCCCTTGCCCTGCATGCTGACGGGCCGCCGCGCTTGGCGGCAGCCCGGTGTTCGTCGACGGAGCGACCCGGGGTCAATCGATGACTGCGTGACCAGCACGACAGCATCGCTGACTGTCGGCCAAGGATTGCACGAATACGTGTACCCGTGCACTCCCCATTAACATGACCTGTGCGACCCACCGCGCACCCGCCGTGACGCCTCAGCCCGCCCCCCCCGCCGGCTTGATTGCATGCCCGCCAAACTCGTTGCGCATCGCCGCCAGCATGCGGTCACTGAATGAATTGGACTGCCGTGAGCGCAGCCGTTCCAGCAGCGACAAGGTGATGACCGGCGCCGGCACATCCAGCTCGATGGCCTCGGCGACGGTCCAGCGGCCCTCGCCGGAATCCTCCACATACGGGGCGATGCCATCCAGCGCAGGATTGCCCTGCAGTGCATCGGCACTGAGGTCCAGCAACCACGAACGCACCACGCTGCCATGCCGCCAGACCTCGGCCACCTGGGCCAGGTCCAGATCGAACTCGGCCTTCTTGTCCATCAGCGCGAAGCCTTCGGCATAGGCCTGCATCATTCCGTACTCGATACCGTTGTGGACCATCTTGCTGAAGTGGCCCGCACCCACCGGGCCAACATGCGCCCAGCCACGGTCGGCCGCCGGCGCCAGCGCCTTGAACAGCGGCGCCAGCCGGTCAACCGTTGCAGCGTCACCGCCTATCATCAGGCAGTAACCCTCCTGCAGCCCCCATACCCCGCCGCTGGTGCCGCAATCGACGAAACCCACGCCGGTGGCGGCAGCACGCGCGGCGCGCTGCTGCGATTCGCGGTACCAGGAGTTGCCGCCGTCGATCACCACATCACCCGGTGCCAGCAGCGGCAGCAGTTTGTCCAGGGTGGCATCCACCACCTTGGAAGGAACCATCAACCACAGCGCGCGCGGCGCCGGCAAGGCCTGCACCAGCGCCTGCAGGGCGTCCACCGTGGCGATGCCGTGCTCGGCCACCTGCGCCCGTGCCTGCTCGCCCGGGTCAAAGCCGGTGACCGCAATCCCGGCACGCTGCAGACGTTGTGCCATGTTGGCGCCCATCCGACCCAGCCCGATCATTCCCAATTCCATGCTGAAGCTCCTCCGACGGTAGTAAAGATGCTGCCGTGCAGGCCCGTAGACGGGACTGCAACCAGCGTTGGTAAATAGTGGTGTGCAGGTTGTGCAGGACCAGTTCGATGACGAACGGCGTGCGCGGATTGCGGTCCAGCAGACGCACGATGTGATACCCCAAAGGACGCACGCCCTGGTGATGCACGTAGAGCATCAGTTCGCGATACACCGGGTCGGCAAGCACCGCTTCCATCTGCGCCAGCACCGCCTGTTGCGATGCGGGCAAGGCCGCACGCAGGGCCTGGTCGCGCGTGTACAGCAGCCGTTCGAAACGCCGCCAGCCCTGCCCCGGCATCTGCTGGGCAAGCTCCCATAACTGTTTGTTGAGCGCATCGTAGTGGGCAAAGCCGCCCACTTGCGCCAGCGCCTGGGCCGCGTCGGCGCTGATATCGGTGATGACGAAGTTCTCGGCCTGGTTGTTGATGTCATCCAGATAAGCGGCGTCGAAGGCATGCACCACGTAACCCGGCACACCCATGAATGCCTGCCGGCCCAACGCCGAGGTGCGTACCGCCTTGCCATCGGCAAACAGTTCCCCTGCACTGCTGCCCAGCAGGATGCTCTGGGTGTCGTGCAGGCTCAGGAAGGTGCCGATGGACAGCTCACCGGAGACAAACGCGGTATCGAAGGCCGCATCGCCGAACAGTTCGCGGATCGTCGCCAGCTGCGCCACCTGCCGCCCCACTCCGCATTCGGAGCGCACACGGCCGGAATAGAACGCCTCCATCGCCACTGAATTTGATCCATGTGGCGCATAGCCACGGCCAAAGCTGCGGAAACCCTGCCAGCCCTGCGCGCGCGCGCCGCGCACACCGAACCCGATCCAGCCCAGCTGCAAGGCCGAGAAGCGATAGCCCGGGTTGTCCTGCAGACGGGTACTGGCGGTGCGCGCGGCCTGGCCCAGCTCGAACGCATAGGCGCAGATGCTGGCCGGCTGCTGCAACACCTGCGCAGCCAGCTGCTCCCGCTGCGCCTCGCTGTAAGCGCTGGGTACCTGCAGGCGCAGATCACCATGCGCCTGTGCATCGGCAAGTGACGCACGCCGGCAGGGATCACCTGCGCTGATCTGCACTGCCTGCTGCGTTGCCGTGCTCACCTGCCAGCCCAGTTGTTGCAGCACCGCCATGTTGCAGCCGGCATTGGCCAGCAACGGGGCTGTCATCAACGCCGCCCCCAGCACCGCCCAACGCTTGGCCCGCCGCACCGCGTACCGGCCAAACCTCATCGAGCCGGTTCCGCCATGGCTGCCGGCGCGGCCTGGTCCACGTAGTACTGCAGACGGCCGAAGAAATTGCGGTAGAACTGCGCGTCCTGCACGGTGCGGCTGGCGACCCGCACCAGCGAATCATCATTGCTGCCGAACGGCAGCGATACCGAGCCCAGCGCGCCGACGCCTACACTGGCCGAGGTTGGCGATTTCTTCAGGGCATAGCGGTCCTGCACCGCGCTGACGAATACCTGCGCCTTGTCGGCGCCCTGCGCGGCACACGACACGCGCAGTACCAGCTGCTCGTGCACCTCGTCCTTGGGCTGGAAGTTCTTGTTGCCTTCCACATTGCCTGCGTCGGCACGGCTGATCGCATAGCCCTGACCGAGCAAGGCGCGGCGCGCGGCCTCGCAGGCCTGCGCCGGGGTGGCATCGATGCTGCGCGTATAGGTATCGCCGGAATCGAATGACTCACGCAGCAGGCTGCTGTCAGCGGCTTTGCCACCGCAACCGGCCAGCAGCAGACTGATGGCGGCCAACGCAGGCAGCGGATATCGGCGCATGGGCGTCTCCACAGTGAGCGAAGACCCACAGCATAACGCCGCCAACGTAGGGCTACGTTGACGGCGTTGAATGCGTGCAATCCCTGTTGTCGCTGCGCTCAGCTGGGCTGTGCGCAGCGCTGGCGGCGAGTGCCGCTCAGTCGGCCCAGCGGCCGGGACCGGTGGACTGCGGCAACACCTGTGCCGACAGCGGGCGGTCTTTTTCCAGCACGTTCACGGCATCGGCCAGGATCGAAGCCGACTCCTTCAACAGCGGGTCCGGACGCTTCTCGGCGGCTTTCTCGCGGGCGGCATCCTTGACGATGTCACGCTCGTTGCCGGTCAGGCCGTCGTCGGTGCTGTCCTCGGCCAGCGGATCCAGCGGCAGGCCCAGCTCCTTGCGGATCTGCTGACGCTGCTTGCGCTGCGTTTCCTGCTTGTCACGCTCGGCGCGACGTTCGGCTTCGTTGAGCGAAACGTACTTCTTGGCGGCCTCGGTGCGGAACTGCTGCACGTCCTCTTCCCACCACTGGAACTCGCGGTCGGCGCGGATGCGGGTGTCGTGCAGGGTTTCCAGACGCGGCACGATCGGCGCGAAGTTGCCGTACTGGGTATGCGGCACGGCGGCGATGCGGGTCCACGGCAGCGCGTTGTCGTAGGTGCTCTCGCCAAACTCGCTGGCGTCGACGCTGGCCGGGAACGCCAGGTCCGGCACCACGCCCTTGTGCTGGGTGCTGGAGCCGCTGACGCGGAAGAACTGGGCGATGGTCAGCTTGACCTGGCCAAAGCGCTCTTTCTCGCTGGCCGGCCAACGGTCCAGCGGCACCACGTTCTGCACGGTGCCCTTGCCGAAGGTGGTTTCACCGATTACCAGGCCACGACCGTAGTCCTGGATGGCGCCAGCGAAAATCTCCGAGGCCGAGGCCGAACCACGGTTGATCAGCACTGCCAGCGGGCCGTCCCAGGCCACAGCCGGGTTGCGGTCGCTGTTGACGGTGACGCGGCCGCCGGATTCACGCACCTGCACCACCGGGCCCTGTTCGATGAACAGACCGGTCAGTTCGATGGCTTCATCCAGCGAGCCACCACCGTTGTTGCGCAGGTCCAGCACCACGCCGTCGAGCTTGTCGGCCTTGAAGCCGGCCAGCAGCTTGGCCACGTCGCGGGTGGCCGAGGCATAGTCGGCGGCGTTGCGGCGGCGGCCTTCGAAGTCCTGGTAGAAGGTGGGCAGCTTGACCACGCCGATGCGGCGTTCCGGTGCGCCAGCGGCGCCGGGGATGGTCATGGTTTCGCCCTTGGCGGCCTGCTCGGACAGACGGATCTTCTGCCGGGTCAGGGTCAGCATGCGGTGCTTGCCATCCACGCCTTCGGCGGCCGGAATGTATTCCAGGCGCACCTGGGTGTCCTTGGCGCCACGGATCTTGGCCACCACATCGTCGATGCGCCAGCCGATCACGTCTTCAACCGGGCCGGAGCGGCCCTGGCCGACACCGACGATGCGGTCGCCGGCCTTGAGCGTGCCGTCCATCGCCACCGGACCACCGGGCACCACCTCACGGATCACCACCATGTCGTCCTGGCGCTGCAGCTGGGCACCAATGCCCTCCAGCGACAGCGACATGGCCTGGTTGAAGTTCTCGGCCGTGCGCGGGGTGAAGTAATCGGTATGCGGGTCAACGGCGCTGGTGTAGGCGTTCATGTAGAACGAGAACACGTCCTCGCCCTTGAGCTCGTTGATGGTCTTGAGCAGGGTGTCGTAACGCTTGTCCAGGGTCTTGCGGATATCCGCAGCCGGCTTGCCGGCCAGCTTCAACCGCAGCCAGTCGTTCTTGACCGACTTGCGCCACAGATCGTCCAGTTCGGCGTTGGTCGCCCACGGCACGTCCTTGCGGTCGTAGTTGAAGCGTTCTTCAATGGTGAAATCCGGCTCCTGCCGGAGCAGGCGGCGGGCGTAGGCCACGCGCTCACCCACCCGCTGGCGGTACACCGCGAACACCTGGTAGGCCGGGTCCAGTTCGCCCGAACGGATGGCCTCACCGGTCTGTGCCGCCAAGGGCGCGAAACGATCGACGTCCTCCTTGGTGAAGAACTGCTTGCCGCTGTCCAGCGACTCCAGGTAACGCTTGAACACGTCCTGCGAGGTCGCCGCATCGAGCTGACGCGGACGGTAGGCATAGCGGCTGTCCGACAGCAGGCCGTACACCAGCTTGGAGGTGGTGGCCTGGTCGACTGTCGCTGCCGAGGGCAGCGCTGAATCGGCGCGCGCCAGCAGGGCGGCGGGAGCGGTCAGCGCGAAAGCCAGCAGGAAAACGGGAACTCGGTAGTTCATCAAAGTACTCGTAGCACCGAACGTTGGGGGGAGACTGCGGGCAAGTACGACATGCCGACAGTGCCGAAAGTTTCGACACTTGTCACCTTGCTCAGTGCCAGAGTAGCCGCCGGCCCGTAGCAGTTTGTGAATCGCTGCAGAGGCACCGCCGCTGCGGCTATCGGTTGGGACGCGATCCCGGCTGCGGCAGTGCGCCGCAGCGGGATGCTGTTGCGTGGTTCAGGCGCCGACGCCGGCACCGGCCGCCTGCTGGTCGGCGTGATAGGACGAGCGCACCATCGGCCCGGAGGCGACGTGGCTGAAGCCCAGTTCATAACCGTAATCCTCGAACGCCTTGTATTCCTCCGGCGTCCAGTAACGCAGCACCGGGTGGTGGTGGGCGGTCGGCTGCAGGTACTGGCCGATGGTCACCATTTCCACGTCGTGCGCGCGCAGGTCACGCAGGGTTGCCTGCACCTGTTCGAGGGTTTCGCCCAGGCCCAGCATGATGCCGGACTTGGTCGGCACGTCCGGGTGCTGTGCCTTGAAGTTCTTCAACAGGGTCAGCGACCACTGGTAGTCCGCGCCCGGGCGTACGTTGCGGTACAGGTCCGGCACGGTTTCGATGTTGTGGTTGAACACGTCCGGCGGGTTCTGCGCCAGGATTTCCAGCGCGCGCTCCATGCGGCCCTTGCCACGGAAGTCCGGGGTCAGCACTTCGATGCGGGTGTTCGGCGACTTTTCGCGGATGGCGGTGATGCAGTCGACGAAGTGCTGGGCACCGCCGTCGCGCAGGTCATCGCGGTCGACGCTGGTCACCACCACGTACTTCAGGCCCATGTCGGCCACGGTCTGGCCCAGGCTGGCCGGCTCGTTGGCGTCCGGCGGCTTGGGCCGGCCGTGGGCCACGTCGCAGAACGAGCAGCGACGGGTGCAGACTTCGCCCAGGATCATGAAGGTGGCGGTGCCGTGGCCGAAGCATTCGTGGATGTTCGGGCAGCTGGCTTCTTCGCACACCGTGACCAGACGGTTCTCGCGCAGCTTGGCCTTCAGGTTGGCCACGGCATTGCCCGAAGGAATGCGTACGCGGATCCAGGAAGGCTTGCGCAGCACCGGCGCGTCGGCGAACTGCACCGGCGAGCGGTTGATCTTGTCACCGCCAAGCTGTTTGACACCGGCCTGCAACGGCGCGGACGGGACGTCGCCCTGCACGACCTGCAGGGGAATGGAGCGCGTGGTGGTTTCAGTCATGGCGTTATCAGCGGTCTCAGAGCCGCGTAGTCAGATCGGGCAGTTCGGGCGTCGGCTGCAAGGCCAGACCGAACTGCTGGGCCAGATGGGACAGCAGCACGGTTTTGACCGCTTCTATGCCCGAAGGGCCGCCCAAGTCTAGCACCGAGGTCACCTGCATCCCGGCGTAGCCGCAGGGGTTGATGCGGTGGAAGGGTTCAAGATCCAGCGACACATTGAACGCCAGACCGTGGAAACTGCAGCCGCGGCGCACGCGGATGCCGAGCGCGGCGATCTTGGCGCCGCCCACGTAGACACCGGGCGCGCCGTCCAGGCGTTCAGCGCCGATGTTCCATTCGTCCAGGGTGTCGATGATGGCCTGCTCGATGCGGCACACGTAATCGCGCACACCGATGCCGAGCCGGCGCAGGTCCAGCAGTGGATAAACCACGATCTGGCCGGGGCCGTGATAGGTCACCTGGCCGCCACGGTCCACATGCAGCACCGGGATATCGCCCGGCGCCAGCACATGCTCATCCTTGCCGGCCTGGCCCAGGGTGAATACCGGGTCGTGCTCGACCACCCACAGCTCGTCGGTGGTGCCGTCACCACGGGTGTCGGTGAACTGCTGCATGGCGTGCCAGACAGGTTCATAGCCCTGCCGGCCCAGATCCCGCAGCAGCGCCGGCCGCGTGGTGCTGGCCGGCGTTTCTGCAGCGCATGCGATTACAGCGTCCACTTCACTTCCGGGTGGTCACGCATCACGGCGTGGGCGGCGTCGTACTGCTCGCGGCTGTCGGCCTTGAAGGCGATGCGCACCGAGACGTACTTGCCGTTGGAGGATTCTTTCCAGCTGATGCGCTCTTCCAGTACCTCGATACCGGCGCCTTGCAGCAACTTGGGCAGCTCAGCTTCCAGACCGATGTTGGCCGCGCCCATGGCGCTGAGCTCAAAGGTGCCGGGGAACTGGAAGCCGTGTTCAGGGTTGTCAGACTTGATTTCCATGCCGCCATTATCGGGGCGAACGCCCACAAACCCAAGGCCATACCCGGATTACAGCCTTCCATGCGAGCCCACCTGTAGTGCCGAGCATGGCTCGGCACTACCGGTTCCAGAAACCAGAAAGGCCGCTTGCGCGGCCTTTCTGTGGGGTAAACCCAGGCTTACTTGGACAGCTGCAGCAGGGTGGACGACACCCAACCGCGGTTGCCCAGCTCGTCCTCGACTTCCCACATCACGCCTTCCTTGGTGCCGGTCGGGTACAGCATCATGCCCGGGTCCAGGGTACGCACCGGCGCACCGGTGCCGCGGGCGTTGGCCAGCAGACGACCAGCACGGGTCACCGTCACTGCCTGCTGCGCATTGGCCGCGGACGCATTGTCCGGCAGGCCGCCGAGCTGGGCGATGATGTCGGTATAGGCCTGCAGATAGGCCATGGTGATGACCTGGCCGATTTCGGTATTGGCATAACCGCCAACGCCGGCTGCACCCAGGCCGCTGCCGCCGAACAGGCCGCCGCCGGCACCGAAGCCCATGTCGCTCTTGCGCGCCGAACCTTCGGAGATGGCTACCTGCTCCGACGAACGCACGTCGGTCACAGTCAGCACCACGTCGGCGGTCTTGCTGGTGAAGTTCAGGCCACCCACCAATGCACCGGCGCGGCCACCGATCAGGCCACCCAGCAGGCCACCAATGGCATTGCCACCGGCATTGCTGTTCTGCGAGACCAGATCCGGAATCATCACGTAGTCAGCGGCCTTGATCTGGCCCTTACCGACGTTGGAACGACCACGCAGGTCGCCACTGGCCGCCAGCTCACGCTCGAACTGGCCCGCCGCCATGCCGGCGCCACGGTCCACCAGGGTGAAACAACGCGAACGGTTGACGAAGGCCTTGATCAGGCGCGACGGCGCCGGCAACTGCTGACCGGTCCACCAGTTGGTGGAGTCTTCCGGCTCGATCACCGACAAGGTGCCGATCGGGCGCTGACAGGTTGGAATCTGTGCGGCAGCCTGTTGGCGCTGTTCCTGCGCCTGGGTGCCCTTGGCCTTGAATGCTGCCTGGGCCGGCTGGCTGCTGACAGCCGCAGCAATACCCAGAGTAATGACCGCTGCAGTGAGCGGCGAAAAAACGTTACGCATCTGATGCTTCCCCATTAACCTGCACCTTACGAGGTGCGTTCCATTGGCTTAGAGACCTTGCGGTAAGACTCTGTCCCTGATGTTACCTAGCAGACGAGCACGGTCCGGTCCGCCGGAATCCTAACCCAGACAGGCGTCAGGATAAATGGCGTTTTTGTGAGCCGGTTCCTTTATGGGGGCCAAACACCGCTCCTCGGGCACCCAGAACTGTCCCGAAAGGGCCGCAGGGCTCCCCTGCGACCCTTCGCGCGGCGCTTACTGCGCGGTTTCCACCGCCGCCGCCGGCACCCAGCCCTTGTTGCCCATCTCGTCCTCGACGCTGAGCATGCTGCCCTCGGCGCTGCCGGTGGGGAACAACAGCATGCCGGCCTTCAACTCAGCCACCACCGCGGCCTGGTTGCTGGCGCCGGACAGCAGCCGCGCCATGCGCCGCAGGACCAGGGTTCCACCGCTGGCCAACTGCTGCACGGCGGCTCCCGGCTCAGCGGCAGCAACCGCAGTTTCCACACCAGTCGCCACCACCGGCGCGGCGGCTACCAGTGCTGCCTGCACCACCGGCGCCACCAGCGAAGGCGCAATCTCCTGCAGTGCGGACTGCACCGGTGCAGCCTGCCGCAGTGCCGCCTGTACTGGTGCAACCTGCTGCAGCGCTGCCTGTACCGGCGCGACCTGCTGCAGCGCGGCCTGTACCGGCGCAACGTGTTGGAGTGCCGCCTGCTGCGTTGCGGCCATCAACGAGGCCGGCTGCCCCTGGATTTCATGCTTGCGGCGATTGATCTGGGTGACCATGCGCGAGAACGCTTCCTCGTAGGCCTCCTTGATCACCTTGCCGATCTCGGTGTTCTCCCAGCTGCCAACATTCGCCCGGGCCGCGCCCTGCACATTGGAAGCGGCCACTGCCGCAGCCCACGCCTTGTCGGTGATCTTGGCTTCACCGCTGACGCTGATCAGCTGTTCGGAAGTACGCACGTTCACCAGCGTCAGTACCACTTCGGCGGTCTGCTTCTGGGTGGACAACTTGCCCGATATACCCAGGGTGGCGATGTTGAGCATTCCGCCCATCAAGCCGCGCTTGGATCCGCCACTCGAAGCGCTGCCACCGATGTTCATGCCACCGGCATTCGGGTTCTGCGAGACGATATCGGGAATCAGCACGAAATCAGCACCGCGCATCTGCCCGGCACCGATGTTCTGGCCTTCCTGCAGATGGCCACCGGATGCCAACTCACGCTCGGCCTGTGCGGCGGCAAAACCGACACCACGATCGAGTACGGTGAAGCACTTGGAGTCATTGACCAATACACGCAGCATGCGTGTGGGTGCCGGCAGACCGTATGTTGCCCATGCGCCGAGACCATCGTCGGGTTCAACAATGCGCAGCGAACCGGCATTGACCTGGCAATTGCCGAACATGCTGCTGATGAAGGCGTGGCTGGGCGCGCTATAGGCTGCTGATGCAATGGCCAACGCGCCTGCGGCCCAAAGCTCGGGCCGACGGATCAAGTACTTCATGTTTTTCCCCTGTATCGCTTCCGTGCTGGTAGCGGTGTTGCTGATGACGAGTGCGCCGCGCAATGAAAAGCACAGCAATTCACGCAGTAATCACACTCCTGAATACGCAAGCCTAGCTACTGATGCATAGCGCTTGCAAGTGTCCGAGTAGGTTCGTCACCACTCTTACGTTTGCTCAGTGCGCACCTGCGAAAAAAAATCCACCGCCTCACTTACAACAATCTGTCCGTTCGGTAGCGATATGCCTGCCAACAACCCGCTACTAAGCTGCATGCCAAATTAGCTGGCATTGAGGCTTGGTCATGAAATCCGGTGTCGGACTGCTGTTGTTGATGGCAGGAGGAGTAGGTTCCATACCTGCATTTGCGACGGAACAGTGCGCACAAAGTGCCTTGCGTGATCACCCACCGGCAATCAATATCCGCATCGACAATGACATGCTGGGCGGCGCACAGCAGGACCAGGGCTACACCAACGGCGCGATGTTGACGCTGGTATCACCCAACCTGCAGGACTACACCGACGACCCCTGCCTGCCACGCCTGGCACGATGGATGAACCGTCATCTGGAACGCCTGCATCCGGGCGAATTCCAGCAGCAGAACATGATTTTCAGCTTCGGCCAGGGGCTGTACACGCCTACCGACAACACCCGCAGCGAGCTGATCAAGGACGACCGCCCCTATGCGGCCGCGTTGATGGTCAACTTTGGCTACAACGCGCGCAACGAAGATCACCTGCGCACCACACAACTGGCGGTGGGCATGATTGGCCCCTCGGCCCAGGGCAAGCAGGTGCAGGACGCCGTCCACGACGCACTGGGTGATGACAAGTTCATGGGCTGGCGCAACCAGCTGCACGACGAACCGGTGTTCAAACTGTTGCATGAGCGCATGCAGCGCTGGCCCGCCGAAGCCAACAGCAGCGGTTGGGGCTGGGATGCGATCAGTCATTGGGGCGGCGCCATCGGCAATCTGGCCACCTATGCCAATGCGGGTGGCGAAGTACGTTTTGGCTGGAAGCTGCCAGATGATTTCGGCAGTTCACCGATGCGGCCGGCCGGCGAAAACACCGCCCCTACCCGTCGCGGCCGCGCAGAAGGCTGGTCCAGCCATGTATTCGTGACCAGCGACGCACGCTGGGTAGTGCGTGACATCACCTTGGACGGCAACACCTTCCGCAACAGTCACAGCGTGGACAAGCGTTCATTCGTCGGCGACATCGGCTATGGCGTGGCAGTGATGCGAGGCAAATGGAAATTCGCCCTGGCCCGCTACCACCGCAGCCGCGAGTTCGACGGACAGAAGGAAACACCGGTATTCGGCAGCTTCACCATCAGCCGCACGCTTTGATCGTAATGGCGTTGCCATGCACGGGTGAGCACGTTGAGAGCGCAAGCCAAAGCGCCCTCACCCCAACCCCTCTCCCGTAAACGGGAGAGGGGCTCGCATTACGTCGGCGGCCAGTGCATTAACCCCTCTCCCGTTTACGGGAGAGGGGTTGGGGTGAGGGCGCTTTGGCTTCGGCTTCGGCTTTTGCTTCGGCTTCGGCTTCGGCTTCTGCTCTCCAGCTTTTGACGTACCGGGTCCCCTTCCGCAGCGACGGAGCTGGCAGACAAGACCCCGCACGGGGCGACGCACACGGATGTGCGTCGTTTTTCGACGATACAAGGATGTATCGTCGAAAAATCCTGCCAGCGGAGTGGACCCGCGCCGCGCAGCGGCGTGGGCGCGGAGGCAGGGTGTGCTTTCTTTGGGCCACCTTTCTTTGCACAAGCAAAGAAAGGTGTGCTCGCGCGCGGTAGGCGGGCGAAAGCCCTTGATCTTGATCTTGATCGCGACTGCAGCTGCGGCTAAAGCAATAGCGAGGGCAAGGGCAAGGGCAAGGGCAACAACAAGAGCTTTCTCTCCCCTTCGGGGAGCGAGTTACTTTTCTTTGCTTGTGCAAAGAAAAGATAACCAAAAGAAGAGCTCTTCAACAGCCGAATGGCTGGTCAAGCACACCCTGCCTACGCGCCCTCCGCGCTGCGCGCTCCAGGTCCACTCCGCTGCCGGGATTTTTCGACGAGACATCCTTGTCTCGTCGAAAAACGACGCACATCCATGTGCGCCGCCCCTGCGGGGTCCTATCCGTCAGCTCCGTCGCTTCGGAAGGGGCCCAACAAGTCAAAAGCCAGAGCAACAGCAACAGCAACAGCAAAAATCAAAGCCAAAGCCAAAGCCAAAGCCAGAGCCAGAGCACCCCTCCCCAACCCTCCCCTTGCCTTCGGCAAAGGGAGGGAGCTGAGCGGCCGGCGCGGCGTCACTCAGCAGACAAAACAAAAGCGGCGTCACCGCATCCCTTCGACCCGAACCCCAGTCGACAGAACACCGCAACGCCGCTCGGCCTTTCAGCCTGTGAAAGCCCTTATTCGGACTTCCACCACATCATGAAACCGTCCCACAGACGCTTGAAGAAACCACCCTCTTCCACCGCCTGCACAGCCACCAGCGGCGCCTCCGCAACTACCTTGCCGTCCAGCGACACCTTGACCGTACCAATCTGCTGACCAGCTGCAATCGGTGCCACCAACTCCTTCGGCACGTCCATCGACGGCTTCAGATCGTTGTAACGACCGCGCGGCACGCTTACCAGCATCGGCTGCGCCACACCCAGCTGCACCTCATCGGCCGCGCCCTTCCACACATGCTGCGTGGTCACCGCCTTGCCCGGCTCGTACATGCGATGGGTTTCGAAGAAACGGAAACCCCAGTTCAACAAGGCCAGGCTGTCATTGGCGCGCTGCTTCTCGGAAGCGCCCCCCATCAGCACCGCCACCAGACGCTGATCACCGCGCTGCGCCGAGCTCAGCAGGCAGTAGCCAGCAGCCGAGGTATGACCGGTCTTGATGCCGTCAACGCTCTGGTCGCGCCACAACAGCAGGTTGCGGTTCGGCTGGGTGATCTTGCCTACCGTGAATTCCTTGATCTTGTTGTACGCGTAGGTTTCCGGGTAATCGCGCACGAACGCGCGGCCCAGCAGCGCCAGATCGTAGGCGCTGGACTGGTGGCCCTCGGCATTCAGACCGTGCGCGTTGACGAAGTGCGAATCCTTCATGCCAATCTTGGCCGCGTAGCTGTTCATCAGCGCGGCGAATGCTTCCTGGCTGCCGGCTGCATGCTCGGCCAGCGCAATGGCTGCGTCGTTGCCGGACTGGATCGCCATGCCCTTTTCCATGTCTTCCAGACGTGCAGTCTGGTTGACCGGGAAGCCGCTGTAGCTGCCGTCGGTGCCTGCGCCGCCTTCGCGCCAGGCGCGCTCGCTCATCATCACCTGGTCATCAGGCTTGATCTTGCCACTCTTCATTTCCGCAGCCAGCACATAGGAAGTCATCACCTTGGTGATGCTTGCCGGCGGCAGCGGCGCATGGATGTTCTCGCCGGCCAGCACCTGGCCGGTGGCGTAATCCATCAGCACCCATGCGGTGGCCGTGGTCGGAACCGGTGCCGGCGGCGTAGCCACCTGGGCCGGAGCGGCAGCAGCGGCCGGGGTGGGCATCGGCGTTGGGGTGGGCGTCTGGGCGGAGGCCAGACCCACGGCGAGCGTGGTGGCCAGAGCGGCGGCGGCAAAACGGAATTTCATCGGAAAACGGTTCCTGATGGACGAGGAAGAAAAATTCGGGAGGTCATTGTAGGGCGACGCCAGCCAGGCGGCGGCACCCCGGTATGGCTGCGGTTAATCGCGAACCACTTGCGGCAGGCCAAATCCCAGACCGGCAATGCGTCCGGCAAGTTCCGTGGCACTGCTGTTGTCGCTTGCCGGTACCCGCAGGCGCCACAAGGTACGCCCACCACTGACGATGTCACTGAGGCTGGCACCAACGATCCCCGCCGACGACAGCTGGCCCAAGGCGCGGGCGGCATTGTCACGGCTGGAGAAACTGGCCACCTGCAGCAGAATCGAGCCCAGCGCGCGCGCCGCCGGGTCAGCCGGAACGGTTTTCGGCGGCGGGCCGGCGGCAGCCCTCGCCGCTGCGGCCGCAGCCGAAGCCGTGGGCGGGGTGAACTGCAACAGCTCCGAGGCAGCCGGCAGCGCCTGCATGCTCACCGGTGCTGGCGCTGGGCCGGCAGCAGTGGTCGTGGCCGGGCGACCGGTCGCGACACGCACGCCGTTGTCCTTCATCCAGGTTTCGAAATGGTCGGCATTGCCGGCCACCGGGCGTACCGGGGCGGCAGGCAGCTTCTCGACCAGCTGGTCCATGCGACTGGGCGCCGCCGGCACTGCTGCAGCAACAGCGCTGGCAGCACGTTCGCGTCGAGCACGGCGGCTGTCGGCGGACGCCCGCAGGTTCTCGCTGCCGGGGGTGAGGCCGTGCACTTCCACCCGCCCGGTACCGCGCTGGGTGATGCCCAACCGCACCGCAGCGGCATAGCTGAGATCGATCACACGGCCGTCGTGGAACGGGCCGCGGTCATTGACCCGCACGATCACCGACTCGCCATTGTCCAGGTTGGTCACCCGCGCGAAGCTGGGCAGCGGCAAGGTCTTGTGCGCGGCGGTGAAGGCATACATGTCGTACACCTCACGATTGGAAGTGAGCCGGCCGTGGAACTTCTGCCCGTAATACGAGGCGGTGCCCTGCTCCACGTAGTTGTCGACACGGTCCATGATCTGGTATTGCTTACCCAGCACCGTATACGGCGATCTGTTGCCGACCGCCGAGCGCGCCTCGTTGGTCACCAGCGGCTCGGGGATGCAGTTCACATTGGGTACGTAGGTGGGCGTGGTGTCATTCACCCCGGGTTTGTACAAGCCGCCGGCGGTGTAGTTGCCGCGGGTGGACAGGTCTTCCTGCGCCTTGGCATAAGGCGAACCTTCCGGGCACTCACCACGTGCATTGCCCTGGCCGTGCACCACCGTCGCCGGTCGCGGCGATGTGGTCGCACCGGTCGAGCCATGAGCCGACTTCTTGGGGGCGCTGCTGCAGGCAGCCAGCCCGAGCACTATGAACGCAGGGACCAGCCACTTGATGTTCATGCCGGGGGAAGCTCCTTGCCGGCGATGGCCTGGGACAGCTGGAATACGGCCATCGCGTACATTTTGGAGATGTTGTAACGGGTGATTGCGTAGTAGTTCTGGAAGCCCAGCCAGTACTGCTTGCCGTCGCTGCCCTCCAGGGTCACCGGGGTGGCCTTGGCGTTGACCGCGCGCACGGGGGTGACCGGCTGATAGCCGCGTGCGGCCAGCTCGGTGACCGTGTAGGTCGGGGTCCAGTCGGTGGGATTGAACTCCTCGAAACCGGCCTGCAGCGTGGCCGGCACCGCAACGGTGCCACCGCGGATCCAGCCGCCCTTCTTGACGAAGTAATTGGCGATGGACGAGAACACATCGTCATAGCTGTTGAACAGGTCGCGGCGACCGTCACCATTGCCGTCCACCGCGTAATCCAGATAGCTGGACGGCATGAACTGGCCCATGCCCATCGCGCCGGCATAGCTGCCCTTGAGCGTGGTGATATCGAGTTTTTCCAGCGCGCTCAGCTCGAACAGCTTGGCCAGCTCATCGCGGAAGAACAGCTCGCGGCGCACTTCGCGCTCGAGCTTGGCCGGGTCGCCGGTACGCGGGTATTTGAAGGCCAGCGTGTACAGCGCATCCAGCACGCGGTGGTTGCCGGCATTGCGGCCGTAGCTGGTTTCCACACCAATGATGGAGACGATCACTTCAGCCGGCACGCCGGTACGTTCCTGCACGCGCATCAGCTCGTCGCGATGCTGCGCCAGGAAGGCACGGCCGCCATCGATGCGCGCCTGGGTGATGAACATCGGCCGGTATTCATTCCACGGCTTGACCCGCTCGGCCGGGCGCGACATCGCCGCGATGATCGGCTCGCGGATCTGCGCCTGGGCCAGCGTTGCTTCGATAGTGGCCGGGTCGATCCGGTACCTGGCCGCCGTATCACGCACGAAATTGGCGCGGGCGGTTTCGAACGGCACCGGGGTCAGGTCGACCGGCGGCAGCGCGGTCTTGGCCTCGGGTACGGCTTCGGCCGGGCCAGCACTGGGCTTGACCGGGCTTTCCGCCGGGGCCGGCAGAGGTGCAGGAGACTTCGGCTGGGTTGCGCAGGCAACCATGCCGAGGGTGAGGCAACAAACCAAGGCGCGTCTAATCATCGGGCGAGATTAGCAGGTCAAAGATGAATTTCCCGCAATAACACCATGAAACACAACAAGATTGAAGCAAAAAATACACCTCGCCCAGCACGCTCGAATGCCTGCACATTCGGCCACTACGATGAATAGGCGACGCCCCGCCGTCGGCAAGGGAACAGGCAAGGGGAGACAGCAGCTGGGGCCCTGCATGTCAGCTTGAAAAAAAGGAGCGCCGGTCATCTCCCCATCCCGCTGAGATGACCGGCGCTCGCGTCAGCCGCTGGAGGAACCGGAACGACGGCTCCCCCCGTCATTCCGCCAGTTGCCGACCTGCCAGCTGCCCCATACGGCAAGCTGGCTGCCACAGCGCGGTAGCGCGCCGGTGACGGGGTGTAGTGTGAAGGTTTGGTGAAGGCAGGTGTTTGATCTGGATCAAAGCTCGCAACATTGCATGAGATGAATCTGCAATGCGCGCAACAGCGTTGCGCTAGCCGCCGTGCACCGGGCGGTGCGCGCGTACCGCCATCACCAGGCCGAAACCGGCCAGCAGTGATACCGCCGAGGTGCCGCCATAGCTGATCAAGGGCATCGGCACGCCCACCACCGGCAACAGCCCGGAGATCATGCCGCCGTTGACCAGGATGTAGACGAAGAACGCCAGCCCGGTAGCGCCGGCCAGCAGCCGCGAATAGGTGTCGCGCGAATCCACCGCAATCCACAGGCAGCGGCCGATCACAAACAGGTACAGCGCCAGCACCACCGCCACCCCGACCCAGCCGTATTCCTCGCTGAGCACGGAGAACGCAAAGTCGGTGGTCTGCTCCGGGATGAAATTGAGGTGCGATTGCGAGCCCAGCCCCCAGCCCTTGCCGGTGAAGCCGCCCGAGCCAATGGCAATCTTGGACTGGATGATGTTCCAACCGGCGCCCAGCGCATCGCTCTCCGGGTCCATGAACATCATGATGCGGTCCTTCTGATAGGGCCGCAGCAACCAGAACCAGGCCACCGGCGCGGCGGCGGCAACGCCGCCCACGCCCACGCCCACCCACCACCATGGCAGGCCGGCCAGCAGCAGGACGAAAGCACCGCTGGCGGCGATCAGCACGCCGGTGCCGAAGTCGGGCTGCAACATCACCAGACCGGTCGGCACACCAATGATCACCGCCGCCACCAGCACCACGGGAATGCGCGGCGGCAAGGGCATGCGGTTGAGGTACCAGGCCACCATCATCGGCAGGCTGACTTTCAGCAGCTCGGCTGGCTGCAGGTAGAACAGGCCCAGGTTCAACCATTGCCGCCCGTACTTGCCGGTGCCCAGCACGAACACCGCCAGCAGCGGCAGCATGGAGATGGCATAGACCATCGGCGTCCAGGCGCGGATGCGCAGGATCGACACCCGCGCAATCGCCCACATCGCCACCAGGCCCACCGCAAAACGTGCGCCCTGCGCCATCACCAGGCCACTGCCACCGGCGCTGTCCAGCACCGACAGGCCAATCGCCATCAAGGCGAGCAAGGCAAACAGCAGCGGCCAATCCAGGCCGCGGCTGAGCCGCTGGCCCATTTCCAGGGCCCAGCGCAGGAAATCCCTCATCGACGCACCTCGCTTGGCGTGGCTGCCGGCGTCTGTGCGCGGGCGCCGGCCGGGGCCGTCGCAGGCAGCGCATCGGGCGCAGGCGGTGTGGGTGCGCCTGGCAGCGGCGCGGGCGTGCCGACCATCACCGGCAGATCGGCGAACTGTGGCGCAACCTGCTCGCCGCGCGCACGCCAGCTGGCATCTTCGGTATCAAACGTCGCCACGCCCACCGCCACCGTGCCGCGCTCGGCATCCAGCGGCTGCAGGCCTTCGGGCATTACGCCGAGCAGCCAGGCATCAAACACCTTGCGCGCGATCGGGGCGGCCGCCGAACCACCATAGCCGCCGCCTTCCACGGCGATGGCAATGGCGATCACCGGCTCTTCGGCCGGGGCGAAACCAACAAACAGCGCGCGATGGCGCAGGTGCATCGGCAGGCTGCGCGGATTCAATGCCGCCGTGCCCTTGCGGCTGATGACCTGCGCGGTACCGGTTTTGCCAGCCATGCGGTACTGCGCACCGGCAGCGGACCGCCAACCACTGCCGCCGGGCTGCATGGTGCCCATCATGCCCTCGCGTACCGCCTGCAGATTGCCCGGATTGGGGCTGATCGGACGGCTCGCCGGCTGCTGGGTGGGCATCCAGTCGTGATCGAAACCGGCACGCTGTTCCATCACCAGATGCGGCGTACGCAGCTGCCCGGTAGCCAGGCCGCCAACACCACGAACCAGCTGCAGCGGCGTCACCTTCCACAGGCCCTGGCCGATGCTGGCATTGACCGTGTCACCCGGATACCAGCGCTCCTTGTTGGCTTTGAGCTTGGCTGCGGGTGACGGCAGGATGCCGCCGATCTCGCCTGCCAGATCGATGCCGGTCGGGTGGCCAAACCCGTAGCGGTTGCCCATGTAGTCGTCATAGCGCTCGATGCCCATGTCGATACCGAGCTGGTAGTAATAGGTATTGACCGACTGGGTGATCGATTTGCGCAGATCGGTCCAGCCATGGCCGCCACGGTTGGCATCACCCCAGCCACGGCTGACGCCGGGCAGGTAGAACATGCCGCGCGACAGGATCTTGTCTTCGGGACGGCGCAGGCCGCTATCCAGGCCAGCCAGGCCAAGGAAGGGCTTCACCGTCGAACCGGGCGCCACGCCGCCCAGCACCAGCCGGTTGAACTGCGGCCGCGAGGGGTTCTCGTTGAGTGCCTTGAAATCGGCGTGGGAGATGCCGTTGACGAACAGGTTGGGGTCGTAGGACGGCAGGCTGACCATCGCCAGCACCTCACCGGTGCGCGGATCAATCGCCACCGCCGAACCCTCCTGCTCACCGAAAGCCGCCACCATCGCCCGTTGCAGGTCGGCATCGATGGACAGGCGCAGGTCGGTGCCCGACTGCGCCGGCACCCGGCCGATGGTACGGATGGCACGGCCCTGCACATTGGTCTCGACCTGCTCATAGCCGATCTTGCCGCGCAGCTGGGTTTCGTAGAAACGCTCCAACCCCGACTTGCCGATGTGGGTCAGCGCCGCATTGCCCTCGCCCAGTTCTTCCAGGTCCTTGTCATCGACCCGGCCGACGTAGCCGATGATGTGGCCGAACAGATCGCCGTAGGGGTAACGGCGGGTCAGATACGGTTCCAGCTCGACGCCCGGGTAGCGCCAGCGGTCCACCGCGAATCGCGCCATCTCGTCGTCGCTGACCCGCAGTTTCAGCGTCACCGGCATGAAGCCACGGCGCGCCTTGCGCGACTGCTTGAAGCGCTCGATGTCTTCCTCGCTGAGCGAGAAGATCTTCTGCAGGCCGGCCAGGGTGGCGTTCATGTCCTGGACCTTGTCGGCGGTGACATCCAGACGGAAGGCCGGCACGTTCTCGGCCAGCAGGCGGCCGTTGCGGTCGTAGATCAGCCCGCGCCCGGGCACCACCGGCCGCGCCTTGATGCGGTTGGCTTCGGAGCGGGTGGCGTAGATGTCGTGGTCCAGCACCTGCAGCTTGAAATACCAGGCACCCAGAAAACCCAGGCACAGCAACACGCCGAGGAAGCCGATCGCGGCGCGGCGGCGGAACTGCTCGGCCTCGGCATGGGGATTCTTGTTCTGGCGGCGCGAAACCATGCGTCAGCGCCCGCGCTTGCCCAGCCGCACCGCATCCAGCAGCACATACAGCGGCAGCCACAAGGCCATGCCCAGCAGCGGTGCCACCCAGTAACTCCACGGCAGCAGCGGCTCGCCCACCAGCAGATGGATGGCGGCGTCGATCACGCGGTCATTGAACAGCAGCCCGCCCATCGCCAGCGCCTGCTGCGACAGCGGGAAGAAACGGATGCGTGCGCGGAAGCGCTGCAGGATGAACGCCATCACCACCAGCCGCAGGGCCTGCTCGCCGAGAATGCCGCCAAACATCACATCGGCCAGCAGGCCGATGCAGAACGCAAAGCCCAGCCCGACCTTGTCCGGGGTTTCGATCACCCAGTACGCCAGGACCAGCGCCAGCCAATACGGCCGCGCCGGCAACAACAGCTCCGGCAACGGGATCAAAGCCAACAGCAAGGCCAGTACGACACTGACCGGCATCACCCAACCCTTGTTGCGCAGACGACTCATGGGCGCACCTGTGCCGGGTTCGGATTGTCGCCAGTCACCGGCGTTGCAGGTGTCGGCGTCTCGCCGGTCGGCGTGGCCGCTGTCGCCGATGCTGCGCTCGCTGGCGCGCTGGACGCTGCTTGCGGCGGCGCCGGAAGGATCTGGCCTGCGGCCGGATCGCCAGCCGTATTGCCAGCCGTCTGGGCAGCCGGAACATGCGCCGCTGCCGCCGCCATGCGGTTGTTCGGGGCAGGCGCCGGTGCAGCTGTTGTCGCTGCTTCCGTGGGCAGATAGCTTTCGCTGCTGTCAGGCAATTGCGGCAGGGCCGGCACCGAGCGCAGCAGCAGCACATTGCGGCCACGGTCCAGCTTGGCCGCCGGCTCCAGCTCGCCCACCAGGAAGGCGTGGGTATCGTCCGGGCGCAGCTTGAGGATCTTGCCGACCGGGAAACCAGCCGGGAAACGCCCACCCAGGCCGGAAGTGACGATCTCATCGCCCACTTCCACGCCCGCGCTGAGCGGGATGTCACGCAACTCCAGACGGTCGCCGCGGCCGTAGACGATCAGCCGCACGCCATTGCGCGCCACCGCCACCGGCACCGCATGGTCCGGGTCGGTCAGCAGCAGCACGGTCGAATGTGCCGGCGTCACCGCGATCACCTGGCCCATCAGGCCACCGGCATCAATCACCGCCTGGCCCACATGCACGCCAGCGCGGCTGCCCGAATCCAGCACCAGACGCTGCTTGACCGGATCCAGGTCGATATCGAGGATCGGCGCCAGCTGCACGTCCAGGCCATTGCGCTCGGCCACGTTGAGCAGCTCGCGCAGCTGGGCGTTGTCCAGCGCTGCGGTCTGCAGGCGGGTCAGGCGTGCGTTGGCGATCAGCAGCTGGTTGCGCAGCTCGCGGTTTTCATTGACCAGCTGGTTATGGCTGGCGGCGTTGTCCTTGACCGAGGCCCCGACCCGGCCCGGCACACCTGCTAGCGCCCAGATCGGCTGCACCAGCACATTGGCCTGGGCGCGCAGACGCGACATCCAGCCGCCCTGGTCATCCAGCACGATCAAAGTGATTGCCAAGGCCAGGTACGCCAGCAAACGCAGCGTGCTGCTGGCATCCCCCTGACGGGAGGCTACGGGAGGACCGGCGTAAGGGGGCACGGCAGAAGGCTGGGAATTGGGTTTCGGGAATGAATGGCGGAGACAACGTGCTTGGAAACGGCGTGAATGACATCACGCCGTTGGGCCGGGGAAACGGGCAGCAGGGTGTGGATCACGTTGCAGGAAACCCTGCCCCATTCGCTGATCCCCATTCCCCGTTCCCTCCGACTTGGCCGATTATTCCGGCGCAAAGAACTCGTTGCCGTGCATGTCCACCAGCTCCAGCGCACGACCGCCACCGCGGGCCACGCAGGTCAACGGATCGTCGGCCACCTGCACGTGCAGGCCGGTTTCTTCGGAGATCAGGCGGTCCAGGTCACGCAGCAGGGCGCCACCACCAGTCAGCACGATGCCGCGCTCGGCGACGTCGGCACAAAGTTCCGGCGGGGTCTGTTCCAGCGCCAGCTTGACCGCCGAGACGATGCCCGACAGGGGCTCGTGCAGGGCTTCCAGCACCTCGTTGGAGCTGATCTTGATCATCTTCGGCACGCCCTCAGCGAGGTTACGGCCGGAGATTTCCATCTCGATCACTTCCGCCTGCGGGTAGGCGCAGCCCAGCTCCACCTTGATGCGCTCGGCGGTTGCTTCACCGATCAGCATGCCGTGGTTGCGGCGCACGTAATTGGTGATGGACTCGTCGAAACGGTCGCCACCGATACGCACCGAGGCCGAGTAGACAATGCCGTTCAGCGAGATGACTGCCACTTCGGTGGTGCCGCCGCCAATATCGATGACCATCGAACCGCGCGCCTCGGTGACCGGCATGCCGGCACCAATGGCAGCGGCCATCGGCTCTTCGATCAGGAATACATCACGTGCACCGGCCTCTTCGGCCGATTCCTTGATGGCGCGGCGCTCCACCTGGGTGGAGCCGGCCGGCACGCACACCAGCACGCGCGGGCTGGGACGCAGGAAGCGGGATTTGTGCACTTTCTTTATAAAGTGCTTGAGCATCGCCTCGGTGTAGGTGAAGTCGGCGATGACGCCATCCTTCATCGGGCGGATGGTGGTGATATGGCCCGGGGTACGGCCCAGCATCTGCTTGGCTTCGGCGCCGACGGCAGCCACCGAGCGGGTACCACCGATGGCGCGATCCTGGCGCACGGCCACGACCGATGGCTCGTTCAGTACGATTCCCTGGCCGCGCACATAGATAAGGGTGTTGGCCGTGCCCAGGTCAATGGACAGGTCATTGGAGAACATGCCACGCAGCTTCTTGAACATCTGGGGAGTGATCCTGACGGGTGTCGTGCCCACGCCGGTTGGCGAAAAAATGGGCAGAAAATGAGGGCAGTTAGCCTATCAACCCACCCCCGCCCGAGCAAGGAAAATCCTAGGGAATTCTGGGCTTTCGACCACACTGGGCAGCTGCGGTACATCCTTGGTTGTGGCCGTGGGCCGCCGCAGCCGGTAACCTTACGCACTTTGGCGCGCAGTCGCGCCGGTCCGTCTGCGCGTGCGCGGCGGCACTTCCCTTTACGTATAGGCCTGTTCGCAATGTCCGCTTTGATCTGTGGTTCCCTTGCCTTTGACACCATCATGGTGTTCCCGGACCAGTTCAAGAACCACATCCTGCCGGACAAGGTGCACATCCTGAACGTGTCGTTCCTGGTGCCGCGCATGCGTCGCGAGCTCGGCGGTTGCGCAGGCAACATCGCCTACAACCTGAAGCTGCTGGGCGGCAGCCCGATCCCGATGGGCACCGTGGGCCAGGATTTCGGCCCCTACCGCGAGCACTTCGAGCGCATGGGCATCGACCTGAGCCAGGTGCGCGTGCTGGAAGACATGTTCACCCCGCAGTGCTTCATCACCACCGACCACGACAACAACCAGATCACCGCCTTCCACCCGGGCGCGATGATGCGCTCGCACGACAACCATGTACGTGACGTGCCGGGCGTGAGCTTCGGCATCGTTGCCCCGGACGGCCGCGAAGGCATGATCCAGAACGCGGCCGAGTTCGTGGAATGCGGCATCCCCTTCATCTTCGACCCGGGCCAGGCGCTGCCGCTGTTCAACGGCCCGGAGCTGCGCGAATTCATCGAGCAGGCCGACTACGTGGTGGTCAACGATTACGAGTCCAACCTGCTGCAGGAACGCACCGGCTGGAACGAGAAGGACATCGTCGCCCGGACCAAGGCCTACATCACCACCCAGGGCCCGCGTGGCGCGATCATCCACACCCCGGAAAAGAGCTTCGACATCCCGCCGGCGCACGAGCGCCGCGTGGTCGACCCGACCGGCTGTGGCGACGCCTTCCGCGCCGGCCTGATCTACGGCATCGAGAAGGGCATGGACTGGCTGACCGTTGGCCGCATGAGCAACCTGATGGGCGCGCTGAAGGTCGAGCACCCCGGCACCCAGAACCAGCGCTTCGACTTCGCCGAGTTCAACGACCAGTTCAAGCAGCAGTTCGGCTACGGCCTCTAAGAAAAACGGCGCCCACAAGGCGCCGTTTTTTTATGCCCGCACTGTAGTGCCGAGCCATGCTCGGCAGAGGCCTTACGAGCGAAAAGCCCCCCTCACCCCAACCCCTCTCCCGCAAGAGGGAGAGGGGCTAAAGCGGTAGTGCCGAGCCATGCTCGGCAGAGGCTTTACGAGCGAACAGCTGCCCTCACCCCACCCCTCTCCCGCAAGCGGGAGAGGGGCTCAAGCGGTAGTGCCGAGCCATGCTCGGCAGAGGCCCTACAAGCAATCCATCAGCCGCATGGCATTTGTAGGAGCGGCGTAAGCCGCGAAGCTCACATATCGTCAGATTGCGGAACACGCCCGCAACCCGGCATTGCCAGCTTCGCGGCCTACGCCGCTCCCACAACAACAACAACAACAACAGGCTTTATCGGTAACGCCCCAGCCGAGCATGGCTCGGCTCTACCCCAAAGCCGCCGCCTGCCAATGCTGCAGCAACTGCGCACAATCGCGCAGCTGCCATTGCGCCATGCCCGGCCAGGTATCTTCCGGCATGTTGATCAGGATCCCAGGCACGCCGGCCGCCTTGGCGGTGGCCAGATCGTAGTAATGGTCACCAACCATGCGCATCGCCGCAGGCGCCACATCCCAGCGCGCAGCAAAATACTGCAGGCCGGCCGGAGACGGCTTCGGCTCGACCTCCCAACGACCCACGATCTCCCCGGCCGCAAAACACTCCGCCAGGCCGATCGCCGCCAGGGTCACTTCGGCCAGCTCACGCGCATTGCGGGTAAGAATGCCCAGCCGGCAACCCTCGGCATGCAGCGCGCGGATCAGCGTCACCGCACCCGGTGCCGCAATCGACCCCTCTGCCAACGCGCGCTCATGCTGCATCAACCAAGCATGGCTGTCGGCGGCCTGTTGCGCCGGCAACGCGGCCAGGTGCTGCAGGATGTCAACACCCGGCGGAATCTGCAGTTCGCGCCGGATCAACTCGAAATCATGCACAGGCTCGGTCAGGGTGCCATCCATGTCGAACACCCAATGGCGACTGGCGGCGACGTCGCAACGCCCCGCCGCATCAGCGAGCACCGGCCTCAATCCCAATTCGGCATCTGGCTGCCATCCAGCCCACCGACCTCGAACACCGCCTTGCGGGTGCCGCCGGCCTGCACCGGGAATTCGATCTCGATGACCTTGGCCCTGCGCGCCTGTCGCCACAGGCCACGGTTGTCGACGATGAACATGGCGATGGCCTCGTCGGTATCCGGGCGATGTGCGGCCATGTTGCGGGCCGGCGCACCATCCACGCTCACCTTGACCTGACAGCCGCGGTAACAGGCCTTGGCGAAGTCGCTGGACTGCAACACCAGATAGGCGTGGCGCTTCCACTCGGGGTGGTCACGGAACACCAGATTCACCTGTTTGGCACCGGTGCTGTCCACCTCGACCCGGTCCTTGCTGTAGATCGCCGCCGAGCGCTGCGTGCCGCCCTTCACCGGCACCTGGTTGTAGTTCCACAGGGCCTGCATGCGGCGCAGTTCGCTGGCGGCGGCAGCCTTCTCCCTGACCTCGGCGAAGCCCGGCTCGATGCGCTGGGCAGTTGCCGAATCCGGGAACTGATCGAGCAGCGCGGCACCGTGGATGCGCGCCTTCTCCCAATCGGTGGCGGTGATGGCGGCGTCGTAGAGCTTGCCGATACCTTCGGCGTCGGCCTCGCGCTTGGCGCGCTCCTGGGCTGCGGCGGCTTCCTGCTGCTGGCGCTCGGCCTCCGGGTTGCTGCAGGCAGCCAGGGCGAAGACGCAGAGGGCGCCGAGGATCAAAGGTCTCATCAAACAGCTCCGGTGAACGTGGCGCGGAATGGGCGCGCGATGGGTTCACTTTAGAGCATGTTGGGGAATCGGGAGTCGCTTTGGCTTTGGCGTTACGTCATCACTCCCGCGCAGGCGGGAATGACGGCATCACGGGCAAAGGCAACCATCACTCCGCACCCACTCGCCACCACTGCGTCGAAGGCGCAGGCGCACGTATATCCAAGCGCTCGCCCATCTGCGGTGCAGTCAATACAACCCCCTGCTCCGCCGCCAATGCGGTGATCCGCTCGAACGGCTCGGTCCACGGATGCAGGGCCAGGTCAAAGGTGCCGTTGTGGATCGGCATCATCACCTTGCCGCGCACATCCAGATGCGCCTGCAGGCTCTGTTCCGGCTGCATGTGTACACCCGGCCAATCAGCGTCATAGGCACCGGTCTCGACCATCGCCAGATCGAACGGGCCATAGCGCTCACCGATCTTCGCAAAGCCGTCGAAGTAGCCACTGTCGCCACTGAAGAAGACCCGCGTGCGACCGCTATCGATCACCCACGATGCCCACAGGGTGCGATTGCCATCAGACAGCCCGCGACCAGAGAAATGCTGTGCAGGCGTGGCGGCGATCTTCAGCCCTTCCACCCGCGTTTCCTGCCACCAATCCAGCTGGGTGATCTTCTCCTGCGGCACGCCCCAGGCCAGCAGGCGATCGCCCACGCCCAGCGCCGTCACGAAGTGCCGCACTTTCGGCGCCAGCGCCAACACCGCGTCATGGTCCAGGTGATCGTAGTGGTCGTGCGAAATGATGACGCCGGTGATCTCGGGCAATTCCTCGATCGACAGCGGCGGCGCATGGAAGCGCTTGGGCCCCATGAACGAGAACGGCGACACGCGCTCGGAGAACACCGGGTCGGTCAGCCAGAAGTGGCCATCCAGTTTCATCAGCATGGTCGAGTGGCCCAAGCGCCACAGGCTGTCGTCGGGCGCGTCCAGCAGCGCCTGCCGGGTCAAGGCATGCACCGGGATTGCTACCTGCGGCGTGGCATCGGCCGGCTTGTCGAACAGAAACCGCCACCAAACCTTGGCACCGCGTACGAAACCAAGCGGCACCAGCTTGGCCACATTGTGGAAACGCCCCTGGCCGTATTGCGGCGACTGGTCATAGGAGGCGGCAGGATGTGCGCCGCAGAACAGCAGGCCAATGGACATGGCGATCAACACCGTAAAGAGGACGAGGAAACGAGGCAGGCGACGCTTCATGGCTGGGCTTGCCCTCGAAAGTACACTTGTGAGTCTACTTCCATCCCAAGGAAAGTAAACTGAACGGTGTAAAATGAGCCTATGACCGAGCCCAAGCGCCCCCTCCGCCTGACCGACCGCAAACGCGAGGCCATCCTGCGCGCGGCCGTGGCCGAGTTCCGCGAACTGGGCTTTGCCGCCACCAGCATGGACCGCATCGCCGCCACCGCCGAGGTCTCCAAACGCACGGTCTACAACCACTTCGCCAGCAAGGACGAGCTGTTCACCGCCATCCTCTGGCAGCTGTGGGAAGCCAGCCAATCGCTGGACGCACTGGCTTACGACCCGGCACGGCCACTGCGCGAGCAGTTGCTGGCCTTCGTCGCACAGAAGCTGCGCCTGCTCAGCGACGCCAGTTTCATCGACCTGTCGCGGGTGGCCATGGCCGAACTGGTGCATGCACCAGAACGGGCGCGGGCAATGATGGGCAGGCTGGCCGAGAAGGAAGAAGGGCTGACCACTTGGATCCGCGCCGCACAGGCCGATGGCCGCCTGCGCGATGACATCGCCCCGGCCGATGCCGCCCACCAGCTGCAGGGCATGGTCAAGGCGTTCGCGTTCTGGCCACAGATTGCGATGGGCGCCGCGCCGCTGGATGCCAGCGTGCAACAGCGGGTGATGCATGACTGCGTCGACATGTTCCTGGCGATACGCGCCCTCAAGCCCTGAGTGCAGCGCAGGACCGGCATCAGCAACCCGCTCCGGTCGCCTGCTGCAGGAATCATCGGTCGGCTTTTGGCCGATCTGACTACAGGTGTCGTTACGTTTGACACTGCAACGGCGACAACGCCATTCGTACACTCCACGAACACGCCCACCGGGCCCTTCGCAGACACAAGCAACGTGCGCACTTCACTGAAATGGTCTTCGCTGTTGTTGTCCGTACTCCCGCTCCATGCCCTCGCCGCCGATCAATGGATCCTGGCAACCGATCTATGGGGCAACACCGCACAGCAGACCTTGAATCTGGACGTGCAAGGCACGCGCGTCAGCGGAACATTGGGCGGCGACCCGATTACCGGCAGCTTGAACGGCACCCAGTTGAAGTTCACCGCAACCGGCAGCGACGGCCAGGTCTATCACTACGACGGCCGCATCGATGGCAGCCGCATGCAGGGCCGCAGCGACGAGCCGGATACCAACAACCGCAGCGCGCGTGCGGCGCACACATTCAACGCGTGGCGGGTACCTGCGCGGGCAGACAATGCACCGCGCCTGCACGACTTCAAACCCATGGACTACTCCAATACCTTCAGCGCCGATCGCGCGCCGGTGCTGGTGATCTGGCCGGGCGACTCGGTGCAGACCAAGACGTTGGATTCTGGCGGCGTCGATGAGAACGGCATCACCCGCGCCTTGTTCGGCAACCCGCAGGTCGGGCCGTTCTTCGTCGCCGGTGCCGAGCCTGGCGATACGCTGGCGATCACCATCAGCTCGCTCAAACTCAACCGCGACCATGCCGACAGCCTCGACGGCATCGTCGGTCGCTTGAAGACACCGCGCATTGCCACCGAAACAGCGACGCTGGGCAATCCGGTGCGCTGGGAACTGGATCGCGTGCGCGGCATGGCGCGGCCGCAAGGTGCCAGCGGTGCGTTGAAAAACTTTGAAATCCCGGTCAAGCCGATGCTCGGCGGCCTCGCGGTTGCACCCGGCTTTGGCTACCCACCGTTCTCCACTGGCGACACCAGCGACTTCGGCGGCAACATGGATTTCAACGCAGTGGTCCAAGGCAACACGGTTTACCTTGAAGTGCAGCAGCCCGGCGCATTGCTGTATGTCGGTGATGGCCATGCGCTGCAGGGCGACGGCGAAACCAGCCAATGGGCGCTGGAGACATCACTGGATGTGGTGTTGAAAGTGGAACTGATCAAGAAGCAGTCCCTCGCCACGCCGCGCGTGGAATCGCCTACGCAGATCATGACCCTGGGCCAAGCTGGCTCCAGTGATGATGCACTGCGTCTGGCCACGTCAGGGATGCTGCAGTGGCTTCGCCAGTCCTATGGTTTGGACATGTCACAGGCAACCCAGGTGCTGGGCGTGGCGGTGCAGTACAACGTGGTCAATCTTGCCGGTCGCAGTGTTGGCGTGGCGGCGAAGATCGACAAGTCGGTACTGAAAGGCCTGCCGCCTGCGGCGGCAAAGAGCGCCAACTGAGGGCTGTGATAGAAATCTGATTGCGGCTACGGCGCAACCCGCGCCGGAAGCCGACGAGCGCTGGACCGTCGTACAACCCGTTAGCCAAAGCCGCCGACCTGTAGTGCCGAGCCATGCTCGGCAGAGGCCTCACCGGCAGAGCCCCAGCCGAGCATGGCTCGGCTCTACAAAAAGCTGCGCGCGAACGCCGGAAGCCGACGAGCGTTGGACCGTCCTACAACCTGTTAGCCAAAGCCGCCGCCCTGTAGTGCCGAGCCATGCTCGGCAGAGGCCTTCGCGATAAAGCCCCAGCCGAGCATGGCTCGGCTCTACAAAAAAGCTGCGCGCGAACGGCCTCGGGTGTGCAGCGCTTAGAGAGCGCCGCAACCATGCGGTTCACGGCAACACAAAAACAAACGGCGAGCCTAAGCTCGCCGTTTGC
Source organism: Stenotrophomonas sp. STEN240 (assembly GCF_056756175.1). Classification (NCBI taxonomy): domain Bacteria; kingdom Pseudomonadati; phylum Pseudomonadota; class Gammaproteobacteria; order Lysobacterales; family Lysobacteraceae; genus Stenotrophomonas; species Stenotrophomonas sp. STEN240. Next base: position 78,517 of record NZ_JBRRBO010000003.1, read on the forward strand.
GTTGAAGCATGCCGATGCCGATTACTGCTTCGGTGCAGCTTCCTGCTTCGGTGCAGCTTCAGCCTTGGCGATCATGTCTTCCACCGAGGCGGTGGTGATCGGGTGATAGCCCGGCTTGGCCTTGGCAAACACCTCCTTGGCGAAGGCCAGGCCTTCCGGCGTCTTCAGCAGCTCGGCATAGATCGGCAGCACCAGCTTGCGGCGACCCACGCGCTGGATGAACTCGCCGGCAGCGGCCTGCGCATCGGTGTAACCGCTGCGGATTGCCAGCGGGTACCAACGCATCGCGATTTCGCCGTTCGGGGTACCGGTGAAGTGGTAGCCCTTGTCCAGCACGGCCAGCTTCTCGATCGGCTGGGTAGCACCCAGGCCATCAATGAAGCGCACCCATTCCTGCGTGTTCCACTCGCGGGTTACCTGGTTGCTCGGCAGCGCGCTGCTGCCCAGGAAGGCAATGCGCGCAGTGTCGACCACGGCGAAGTTGCGCGAACGGGCCTTGCTGGCGAACGCCGGAATACCCGGCTCTTCCAGCCATGCCTTCAATTCGGCATCGGTGACCGCCGAAGGATTCTTCGGCAGCAGGTTCTTCTTCATGTACTCGACGAACTGGTCGGTATTGGCGCTCTGGAACGCATGGTCGTTGAACCAGCCACGCAGGAACGGATCAAACACCGCACGACCAAAACGCTGCTCCAGGAACTGCAGGAACCACGCGCCCTTTACATAGGCCACGTTGCTCAGCGCTTCGTCCGGGTCACGCTCGTTCAGCGGCGGCAGCGCCAGCGCCTGGTCGGCCGGGCTCATCTCCTTCACTTCATTGAGCAGATCGGTCTGGTCGATCTCGCGCTCCATCTCGGCCATCTCCGTGCCGTACAGCGCCTCGGTGATACGGCCCTGCACGTAGGTGGTGAAACCTTCGTTGAGCCAGATGTCCTTCCAGCTGGCGTTGGTCACCAGGTTGCCGGACCAGCTGTGCGCCAGTTCGTGCGCGACCAGCGACACCAACGACTTGTCGCCAACGATGACGGTCGGGGTAGCGAAGGTCAGGCGCGGGTTTTCCATACCGCCGAACGGGAACGACGGCGGCAGCACCAGCATGTCGTAGCGGCCCCAGCGGTATTCGCCATACAGGTTCTCGGCGGCACCAATCATCTTCTCGGTGTCTTCGAATTCCTTGGCGGCCTTGTTGACCATGGTCGGCTCGGCCCACACGCCCGAACGCTCGGAGATCGGCTCGAACACCAGGTCACCGGCAGCAATGGCCAGCAGGTAGGACGGGATCGGTTGCGGCATCTTGAAGGCGTAATCGCCATCACGCGCGGCCTTCGGGTCGTTGTCGGCGCTCATCAGCACCATCACGTCCGGGCGGCTGGTGACATGCGCGCTATAGGTGAAGCGGACGCTCGGGGTGTCCTGCAGCGGCACCCACGAACGGGCGTGGATGGCCTGCGACTGGCTGAACATGAAGGGCAGCTTCTTGCCCTCGGTCATGGACGGCTCCAGCCACTGCAGACCGGAGGCGGTCGGCGCGGTGTGGTAGGTGATGCGCACCGAGGTCGGCTGGGCCGGGGTTTCGATGCTCAGCTTGCTGCCAAACACCTTGTCAGCCGGTGCCAGCACGAACTGCAGCGGAGTGGCGGCGCCGTCGGCGGCCACAGCCTCGACCTTTTCAACGGTCAGCTCGCGGGTATCGAGCAGCAGCTGCTTGGCCGCCTTGTCCTTCCACTCCAGCGTGTAAGTGGCGGTACCGCCGATCTGCTTGGCGTCGAAATCCACCTTCAGATCCAGCGCCAGGTCCTTGATGACGACCTTTTCGGGTTCGGCGTAGGAGCTTTCATCGTGGCTGCGGCTGACGGTATTCACGGCGGCGGCGGGCTTCTGGGCGACGGGATCGACGGTAGGAGCTGCAGGCTCCTTGGCACAGCCGGCGACAAGCGCCACGGCCAGGGGCAGCATCAGGAACGAAGAACGCATTGATCTGGAACCGGTTCAGGGGATAACTGCCGATTTTAAACCCGAAAGCCCGGAGCGGATGCGGCGGTGCGGCAAGCGGCGCCCCGCTGGCTTTGCGAAAGCGGCTTAAATGCATGAAATCGTTACCCCCACGCAGGCGGGCATCGCTCTTTGCATTGGTTAATCGCCCCGAGCAGAAGCAGAGCACCCCTCCCAACCCTCCCCTTGCCTGCGGCAAAGGGAGGGCTCAGCGCGCGCCCGGACCACTGTAGTGCCGAGCCATGCTCGGCAAAGGCCTTACCGACCAACCCAACCGTAGGGCCGAGCCATGCTCGGCAAGGGCCTTACCGACAAAAGAAAAAGCGCCCCTCATCCCAACCCTTCTCCCGCAAGCAGGAGAAGGGCTAACGCAAAAGTAAGCGCGGCCAGCCAATGTAGTGCCGAGCCATGCTCGGCAGGGGCGTTACCGACAGAATCAAAAGCGCCCCTCATCCCAACCCTTCTCCCGCAAGCGGGAGAAGGGCTAACGCAAAAGCAAGCGCGGCCAGCCCATGTAGTGCCGAGCCATGCTCGGCAGAAGCATTACCGACCAAACCCAACCGTAGTGCCGAGCCATGCTCGGCAAGGGCGTTACCAGCAAAGGTAACGACTAAAAACCACCATCCCACATACGAAAAAAGCGGCCAATGGCCGCCTTTTCCTCAATACACCCAGCAACCCAGCCTTACAGCTTGTAACCAGAGTGGATCGAAACAATACCCGCACTCAAATTCTTGTAATGGCAGCGACCAAACCCAGCCTCCGTCATCATCGCCTTCAACTCTTCCTGCGGCGGGTGCTTGCGGATGCTCTCGGCCAGATACTGGTAGCTATCGGCATCGCCGCGCGCGAACAACTTGCCCAGCTTCGGCAGCACCTTGAACGAATGGAAGTCATAGATCGGCTTGAACCAGTCCACAGTCACTTCCGAGAATTCCAGCACGCGCGCCTGACCGCCGACCTTCAGCACGCGGTACATCTCGCGCAGCGCTGCTTCCTTGTCGGTGACATTGCGCAGGCCGAACGAAATGGTCACCAGATCGAAGCTCTGGTCCGGGAACGGCAGCGCTTCTGCATTGAGCTGCACCCACTCGAAGCCCGAAACCTGGCCACGATTTGTCAGCCGATCGCGACCCACCGACAGCATGCCGGCATTGATGTCGCCCAGCACCACGCTGCCCTCGGCGCCGATGCGCTCCTTCAGCAGTACCGCGATATCACCGGTACCGCCGGCCAGATCCAGCACCCGGTCACCCGGCTTCACCTGCGCGGTGGCTACGAAGTAGCGCTTCCACAGCCGGTGAATACCCAGGCTCATCAGGTCGTTCATCACGTCGTAGTTGTCGGCCACGGAAGTGAACACCTGGCCGACAAGCTTCTGCTTGTCCTTGGCCGGTACATCGCGGAAGCCGAAGTGGGTGGTGCCGGTCTTGTAGGGGGATTCGCTCATGACCACGATTATCGCACCGACAGCCCGGCTGCGGCGCCGGCAGCCTGAATCCGGCCGTTATGATGGCCCGCACAGCACCATGAGGACCCTGCATGATCACTACCCCGGATTACCGCGCCCTGCTTGAAACCGCCATCGCCGAGGCCCGCCAGGGCCTGGCCGAAGGCGGCATCCCGATCGGTGCGGCGCTGTACCACAACGATGGCCGCCTGCTCGGCTGTGGCCACAACCGCCGCATCCAGGAGGACGACCCGTCCATCCACGGCGAAACCGACGCCTTCCGCAAGGCCGGCCGCCAGCGCGGCTACCGCAACACCATCATGGTCACCACCCTGGCGCCGTGCTGGTACTGCAGTGGGCTGGTACGGCAATTCAACATCGGCACCGTCGTGGTCGGCGAATCGGTCAGTTTTGCCGGCGGGATCGACTGGCTCAGGGAAAACGGCGTCCAAGTGATCGATCTGAACGACGCCGGCTGCATCGAGATGATGGGCCGCTATATCGCCGAGAACCCAGACGTCTGGAATGAAGATATCGGCGAATAACGCGACGGAATCTGAATAAACCCCCATTAATCTCATAGGGAAATTAGACGCTGTAGCCAGATCGTAAGATAAATAGCGCTATGCTCGGGGTACAGGGGCACTGCCATCGAGGTGAAGCGATGTATACGACGCCCATCCAAAACAGCAGTCGCCGATCACTCCAGCTTGCTGGGGAACAATTGCGACAGCAGTACGCACAACATCGCTGCACGGCACCGTTCTGGGATGCTTACCAACAGGTTCAACGCGACCTGGTAGCTGCTTTCCCGGAACATCAGGCCGAGTTATGCAACCGCTTGGCAGTATTCGCCCAGCGTTTGGGCGCGGTTGAAAAGGCTCAGTTACTGGAGCTTGCGGAACACGAAGTGTAAGAAGAACCGGGCCAGGCCCGGTTTTTTTTTGCCTTGTTTTTGTAGTGCCGAGCCATGCTCGGCAGGGGCTTTATCGGTAAAGCCTCTGCCGAGCATGGCTCGGCACTACACAGCTCCCACAAACCTGCAAAAACAAAACCGCAAAAAAACAAAAGGCGCCTTTCGGCGCCTTTTGCTTCCAGCTACCCTGCCCGCTTACTGCTCCGGCAGGTCGCCGTTCTTGGCCAGTTGCTTGCGGTTGAACACCCGTTGCACCACCACGAAGAACAGCGGGATGAAGAACAGGCCCAGCAAGGTGCCAACCACCATGCCACCCAGCACGCCGGTACCGATGGCGCGCTGCGCACCGGAACCCGCACCGGAGGCGATTGCCAGCGGCAACACGCCCAGGCCGAAAGCCAGCGAGGTCATGATGATCGGGCGCAGACGGTCGCGGACCGCATGCATCGTCGCTTCGATCACGCCCGAACCCTTCTCCAAATGCTCCTTGGCGAACTCGACAATCAGAATCGCGTTCTTCGAGGTCAAACCCACGGTAGTCAACATCGCCACCTGGAAGTACACATCACGCTCCATGCCGCGCATGGTGTTGGCCAGCACCGCACCGAGAATACCCAGCGGCGCAACCATCAGCACTGCGGTCGGTACGCTCCAGCTTTCATACAGTGCAGCCAGGCACAGGAACACGATCAGCAGCGACAGCGTGTACAGCAGCGGCGTCTGCGAACCGGCTTCGCGTTCCTGGTAGGACACCGCCGTCCACTCGATGCTGAAGCCCGGCGGCAACTGCTTGGCCAGCTTTTCCACTTCCAGCATGGCGTCGCCCGAGGCTACGCCCGGCGCGGCTTCGCCTTGGATTTCCAGTGCGGAGACGCCGTTGTAACGCTCCAGACGCGGCGAGCCGTAATCCCAACGCTGGCTGGCGAAGGCCGAGAACGGCACCATCTCGCCGACGTTGTTCTTCACCGTCCACAGGTTGAAGTCTTCCGGGTTCATGCGGAAGGGATCATCCGCCTGCACGTAGACGCGCTTGACCCGGCCACGGTCGATGAAGTCATCGACGTAGCTCGAACCCCAGGCAGTGGCCAGGGTGCCGTTGATCGCATCCAGCGACAGCCCATGCGCACCTGCCTTGGCCACGTCGATGTCCAGACGCAGCTGCGGGGTGTCGTCCAGGCCGTTCGGGCGCACATTGGCCAGCAGCTTGCTCTGCCCGGCCGCGCCCAACAGCTGGTTGCGTGCATTGACCAGTGCATCATGGCCGGCGCCGCTGTTGTCCTTCAGGAAGAAGGTGTAACCCGAGGCGATACCCAGTTCCGGCATGGCCGGCGGCGGGAAGGCGAAGATGAAGGCGTCCTTGATCTGACCAAGCGCGGCCATTGCGCGCCCGGTGATCGGGCCTACGCCTTGATCAGCACTGCGCTCGTGCCAGTCCTTGAGCTTGACGAAGGCCATGCCCGAGTTCTGGCCCATGCCCGAGAAGCTGAAGCCCTGCACCGAGAACACCGACTCAACGGCGTCCTTCTCGTTGTTGAGGAAGTGATCTTCCAGCTTGTAGATCGACTCCAGGGTACGTTCCTGGGTAGCGCCCACTGGTGCGTTGACCAGCGCCATCAGGATGCCCTGGTCTTCATTGGGCAGGAACGAGCTGGGCAGGCGCACGAACAGCAGGCCCATCACCACCGCCAACGCCAGGAACACCGCCATGAAGCGGCCCGGGCGGGCAAGAATGCCGCGCACGCCGCGCTGGTAGGTGCCGCTGGTGCGGTCAAAGCCATTGTTGAACCAGTTGAAGAACCGGCCCGAGATACCCTTGTGCGCAACGTGGTGCTCGCCCTTCTTCAGCGGCTTGAGCATGGTGGCGCACAGCGCCGGGGTCAGCACGATGGCGACCAGCACCGACAAGGCCATCGCCGACACAATCGTCGCCGAGAACTGCCGATAGATGACGCCGGTGGAGCCGCTCATGAAGGCCATCGGCACGAACACCGCCGACAGTACCAGGCCGATGCCGACCAGCGCGCCGGTGATCTGGCTCATCGATTTGCGGGTGGCTTCCAGCGGCGACAGTCCTTCCTCGGACATGATGCGCTCGACGTTCTCCACCACCACGATGGCGTCATCCACCAATAGACCGATCGCCAGCACCATCGCGAACATGGTCAGCATGTTGATCGAGAAACCCAGCACCGAGAGGATGCCGAAGGTACCCAGCAACACCACCGGCACGGCGATGGTCGGAATCAAGGTGGCGCGGAAGTTCTGCAGGAACAGATACATCACCACGAACACCAGCACGATGGCTTCCAGCAGCGTCTTCACCACGCCCTTGATCGACACCTTCACGAACGGGGTGGTGTCGTACGGGATCACCGCCTTCAGGCCGGCCGGGAAGTTGGCGCGCAGCTCGTCCAGGGTGGTGCTCACGCCTTCAGCGGTTTCCAGCGCGTTGGCGCCGGTGGCCAGGGTGATGGCCAGGCCCGAGGCCGGCTTGCCGTTGTAGCGGGTAACGAAGTCGTAGGTTTCCGCGCCCAGCTCGACGCGGGCAACGTCGCCCAGCTTCAGCGTGGAGCCGTCGGTTTCAGTGCGCACAACAATGTTGCGGAACTGCTCCGGCGTCTGCAGGCGGTCCTGCGCGTTGATGGTGGCGTTGAGCTGCTGGCCCTTCACCGCCGGCGCGCCGCCCAGCTGACCCACCGCAACCTGCGCGTTCTGCGCCTTGACTGCCGCCGTCACCTCGTCGACAGACACCTTGTAGGTCTGCAGCTTGGTCGGGTCCAGCCAGATACGCATGGCGTACTTGCCGCCGAACACCTGGATCGAGCCCACGCCCGGCACGCGGCTGAGCGGGTCGACGATGTTGGAACCCACATAGTCGGAGATGTCGTTCTCATCCATGCTGCCGTCTTCGGAGACGAAGCCCAGCACGTTGAGGAAGCCCGAGCTGGACTTGGCGACGTTGATGCCCTGGCGCTGCACTTCCTGCGGCAACAACGGCATGGCCAGCTGCAGCTTGTTCTGCACCTGCACCTGGGCGATGTCCGAGTCGGTGCCGCTCTGGAAGGTCAGGGTGATGCTGGCCTGGCCGTTGGAGGAGCTGTTGGAGGAGAAGTACATAAGGCCGTCCAGGCCCTTCATGTTCTGCTCGATGATCTGCGTGACCGAATCCTCCACCACCTTGGCCGAAGCGCCCGGGTAGTTGGCGGAAATGGACACCGCAGGCGGCGCGACCTCGGGATACATCGAGATCGGCAGCTTGATCATGGCCAGCGCACCGGCAAGCATGATGATGATGGCAATGACCCACGCAAAGATGGGCCTGTCGATAAAGAAGCGAGCCATGTATTTCTCCGCTTACTGCTTGTCGGCCGGCGCCGCGGCAGGCGCGGCGGCAGGCTTGGCGGCTTCGGCACCCTTCTCGGTGGCCTGCACCGGCATCCCCGGGCCAATCTTCTGCAGGCCTTCGACGATGACCTTGTCGCCGGCCTTCAGGCCGTCTTCGACCAGCCACTTGTCACCGATGGTGCGGCTGACCTTGACCGGGCGAACGGCAACCTTGCCTTCGGCATCGACCACCATCGCCGAGGTATCACCTTTGGGATCGCGGGCGATGCCCTGCATCGGCACCAGCAGCGCGTTCGGGCGCACACCACTGCCCAGCACCGCACGCACGAACATGCCCGGCATCAGCACCTGGTCCGGGTTCTCGACACGCACGCGCATCAGATAGCTGCCGGTGGTCGGGTCGACGCTGACTTCGGAGAACTCCAGCTTGCCCTTGTGGGCGTAGGTGCTGCCGTCTTCAAGCACGATGTCGACCGGCAGCTCCGAGGCGCCTTCCAGGCGGCCAGCGGCCAGTTCGCGGCGCAGCTGCAGCAGCTCGGCCGAGGACTGGGTGACGTCGATGTAGATCGGGTCGAGCTGGTTGATGGTCGCCAGCGGTTCGGCCTGGCCAGCGCTGACCAGCGCGCCCTGGGTAACCGAGGACTTGCCGATCTGGCCGCTGATCGGCGCGGTGATGCGGGCATAGCCCAGCGTCACGTTGGCCGCATCCAGCGAGGCGCGGGCGGCCAGCACGTCGGCCTCGGCCTGCTTCCAGGTGGCCTGCGCATTTTCATCGTCCTGCACGCTGATCACCCGCGACTTGACCAGCTCACCGCTGCGCCGTGCCGCCAGGCGGGCTGCGTTGGCGGTGGCTTCGGCACGGGCCAGCTGCGCGCGGGCGCTGTTGGCCTGGGCGCGGTAGGCAGCGTCATCCAACTGGTACAGCGGGTCGCCGGCCTTGACCACACTGCCTTCGGTAAACAGGCGCTTGGCAATGATGCCGCTGACCTGCGGGCGCACTTCAGCGACCTGGTAGCCATTGGCACGGCCCGCCAGCTCGCGGGTCAAGGTGACGGTTTCCGGCTTCAGTGTCACCACCGTGACCTGACCGGGGCCCCCTTGCTGTGGCTGCTCACCGCCGCCTTTGCAGGCAACGAGCGCAACGGATAGTGCGAGAGAAAGCGCGACAAGACGGTAGCGACTGATAGCAGGCATGGGAGAGGAGCTCAATGAGGAAAAGTGGCGCTCGAGGATCGGACGGAACATGAGATATGCCGACGCATATCCCTCCATACCGCATACGTTACGGGTACAGGTGTGGCAACCGCCACCACTGAACACATCACGGCCATCCTGCAGAGCAAGCCGCGGAAATATACATACATACACGCATGTTTGTAAACGGCTACAATTCAGGCCGGGCTCATCCAGCATTTGCACAGCGCAATGGCCAGAAAGACCAAACAAGAGGCGGCGGCCACCCGCGAAGGCATCCTGGATGCCGCGTTGGCCTGCTTCCATGAACACGGCGTTGCCGGCACCTCGCTGGCCGCGATAGGCGAGCGCGCCGGGTTTTCGCGTGGCGCGGTGTATTGGCACTTCAAGAACAAGACCGAAGTGCTGGAAGCGATGATCAACCGCGAGCGGGTGCACTTCATCAACCGCCTGCGCCATGCCTATGCACGCGAGCGCAGCACGCCGATCGAAGACCTGCGCTCGGCGATGCTGATCTCGGTAGGCGAGATAGCCCACGACCAGCGCCTGCGCGACATGATGGAAATCATGCTGCGCAATGACCTGTCCGCTGAAAGCCTGGCCATGCAGCAGCTGCAGCGCGACAGCGTGGACGAGGAAATGGATATTTTCTGCCGCGCCCTGTTGCGCGCGCAGGAGCTGGGCCAACTGCGCGACGGCGTCAACATCAACACCCTTGCCCGCATCCTGCACGCCTGTCTGGTAGGTGTGCTGTACGGCGCAATGCTGCAACCCGAGCATTTCGATCTGGAAGGCGACAGCCGCGAAACGATGGACGCGATGCTGAGTTACTACGTGACTCCAGGCGTCTTCACCCCCGGCACCGCCCCGCTGCCGCTACCAACCCCGGATCCAGCAGCCTGAAACCCGGTAGTGCCGAGCCATGCTCGGCAGGGGACGTGCACGCAGCGCCACAGAAGCCGCCGACGCGTTGTGGGAGCGGCGTAAGCCGCGAAGCAAGCGAAGGCTGAAGCTGAAGCCAAAGCACCCCTCCCAACCCTCCCCTTGCCTGCGGCAAAGGGAGGGCTAAATGCCGGAGCAAAGCGCGCCACCTGTAGTGCCGAGCCATGCTCGGCAAGAAGCTTTCCCGGTAATGCCTCAGCCGAGCATGGCTCGGCACTACCAACGGCGCTGCGCGAACGACCCCGGGTGCGCTGCACCTGTTGCGCGGCGCCGACGGCCTGGCCGGCGCGGCAAAAAAAACGGCGACACCAAAGTGTCGCCGCTTCTCACCAACCCGAACCAACAATCAAAGAATATAGCGACTCAGATCCGGGTCCTTCACCAGCTCACCCAGGTGCTTGTCCACGTACGCCGGGTCAATCGCAATGCTGTCGCCATCGCGATCCGGCGCTTCATAGCTCAGCGAATCCAACAAACGCTCCAGCACGGTGTGCAGACGACGCGCGCCAATATTCTCCTGGCGCTCGTTGACCTGGAACGCAATCTCCGCCAAACGATCCACTGCCTCGGCGGTGAAATTGACCTTGACGCCTTCGGTGGCCAACAAGGCTTCGTACTGCTTGGTCAGCGCCGCCTTCGGCTCGGTCAGGATGCGCACGAAATCATTCTTGCTCAGCGCACCCAGCTCCACACGGATCGGGAAACGACCCTGCAGCTCGGGAATCAGATCACTCGGCTTGGCCAGATGGAACGCACCAGAGGCGATAAACAAAATGTGATCGGTCTTCACCGTGCCGTATTTGGTGGACACATTGGAACCTTCCACCAGCGGCAGCAGATCGCGCTGAACACCTTCGCGTGACACATCGCCACCAGAGGAACCTGCGTCGCCGCGCTTGGCCACCTTGTCGATTTCGTCGATGAAGACAATGCCGTGCTGCTCGCAGGCTTCAATCGCGGCGGTGCGGATATCGTCTTCATTGACCAGCTTGCCAGCCTCTTCCTCGATCAGCAGCGGGCGCGCGGCCTTGATGCTCAGCGTGCGCTTGTTCGACTTCGCCGTGCCCAGGTTGGCGAACATCGACTTCAGCTGCTGGCCCATTTCTTCCATGCCCGGCGGGGTCATGATGTCCATGCTGACGTTGGCAGCAACGTCCAGCTCGATCTCGCGCTCGTCCAGTTCACCGGCACGCAGCATGCGGCGGAACTTGATGCGGGTTTCGTTGTCAGCGGCTGAAGGCTCGTTGCGCGCCGCTTCCGGATCAAAGCCGATACCGGTGCTACGACGCGGCAACAGCGCGTCAAGGATGCGGTCTTCGGCCTTTTCCTCAGCCTGGGTACGCACACGCACCTTGGCCTGCTCGCGGTACAACTTGACTGCGGTATCAGCCAGATCACGGATGATCTGCTCCACATCCTTGCCGACATAGCCGACCTCGGTGAAGCGCGTGGCTTCAACCTTGACGAACGGTGCATTGGCCAGCGTTGCCAACCGGCGCGCGATCTCGGTCTTGCCGACACCGGTGGGGCCGATCATCAGAATGTTCTTGGGCATCACCTCGTTGCGCAGCTCGGTGGGCAGCTGCATGCGGCGCCAGCGGTTGCGCAGCGCGATGGCGACCGCGCGCTTGGCGTCGTGCTGGCCGACGATGTGGCGATCCAACTCCTGCACGATTTCGCGCGGGGTCATGGTGGCGGAAGAAACTTCGATCTTATGGTTCATGGCTTTACCTAAGGGCGGGCAGGAACTGGAAACGGGAAAAAACCGAGGAAGCGTGCGGCGCTGGGCCTGCTCTCACTCCTCACTCCTCTTCACTACGTTTCTCAGAGCTCCTCCACCACGACATTGGTGTTGGTGTAGATGCAGATGCCGCCAGCGATGTTGATCGCCTCGGTGGCCACGCCACGCGCATCCAGATCGGTGTGCTTGAGCAGGGCCCGCGCTGCGCTGAGCGCATATGAGCCGCCAGAACCAATCGCGATGATGCCGTCTTCCGGCTCGATCACATCGCCGGTACCGCTGATGATCAGCGAGGTTTCGCGGTCGGCCACGGCCAGCAGCGCTTCGAGCTTGCCGTAGCGGCGATCGGTGCGCCAATCCTTGGCCAGCTCCACCGCAGCGCGGGTCAGCTGGCCGTGCTTCTCAAGCTTTGCCTCGAACAGCTCGAACAGGGTGAAGGCATCGGCAGCCGCGCCGGCAAAGCCCGCCAGCACCTGGCCATCACGGCCAAGCCGGCGCACCTTGCGCGCATTGCCCTTCATCACCGTGTGCCCCAGGGTGACCTGACCGTCGCCAGCAATCGCCACGTGTTCGCCGCGACGCACGCAGCAGATGGTGGTGGCATGAAAAACATTCGGGTTCTGACTGGGGTCCATACGGCCTCCGGAATACTGTTCACCGGTAATGGGGCCGGTGGGCGCCGCGATCAAGCCTCCCCCCCACCCCGCCAGCGACAGCCACCGTTCAGAAAAACTACCTGTAGTGCCGAGCCATGCTCGGCACAAAGCCCAAAACCGCATGTGTGGGAGCGGCGTCAGCCGCGAAGCCAGGAATGATCAGATTGCCCTCATGGCTAGGGTTCCAGCGCTGCCGGCTTCGCGGCTGACGCCGCTCCTACAGCCAGGGACGGCCTCAGGCCAACGCCCAACCACCCGCCGCTGTTGGATTGATCAACGGCACCGTATCACCGGGGCTGGAGCGCGCAATCGTATCCATCGACGCAGACAGCCAGTCGAAAAGCTCACGGAAATTCACTTCCTTCAACTTCAGCGGCGCACGCACCGATATCTGCGCGAGTGCCTCCATATCCGCGCCCTCCATGCCAACCGCGAAGAACTGGAAATCCTTGCTGGCTTCGCCTTGCCGCACAAGCTCGGCGGCATTGCGCCAGCTGTCGCTGGGCGCACCTGCGGTAACCAGGAATATCCATGGCCGGTAGTACCCAAGCCCGTTGGCCTGGTAGTACTGCGTACGCTGGCGGACCATATCGACGCCCTGCTCGATGGCCGCACCAATCGGCGTATCCGCTGTGCTGACCAGGAACGGCGGATAGAACCGGTCCGCCGATACGAACTCGGTAACCGTGCGCACCGGGCCGAAGCTGACGATGCCAACGTCCACGCGCTGCGCACTCTGCGCGTTGGCGTAGAGCGCCTGTTTGAAGTGCATCAAGCCTGCATTGAGCTGATCAATGCGCTGCCCGCTCATCGCTGCCGATGTATCCAACAACAGCAGACATGCGCAGCGGGTCTGCTGTGCTTCGGCCGAACCACCCACACCTTGTCCAATGCCATAGCTCATCGCGGAATCTCCTTATCCTTGGCGCCAGTCTATGCGCAAACACCGGTTTGGCCACAGCACAGGTGCCCTCAACGCTGCGGCTTGCGGGCCTGCCCCGGCCTGAGCGGGTCCGGCTCGATCCCCCAGGCCAGATACCAATCTTCGCCCTGCGACTCCGCCGGATGCTGGGTACGCCCGGAACCGTTGCCGCAGGCCAAGGCGTCGGTCCCGCAATATTTATCGCAGCCCCAGCAGATCCGCTCGGGGTGCTTTGGATTCAATGGAAATGGCTTCGCCATCGCGGCAACCTCCTCGCCTGGGTGCCAACCATGCGCCGCCGGCTGGCGCGTTGCCTTGACGGAAATCAACACTGGCCCAAGCTTCGCGGCCAAACCCGCATGCAACGGCTTGCCAGCCCCCTGTCACGCAAGCAGCTGGTGCATTCAGCCCACGCGGCATCCACTGTTGCCCATGGCTTGGCGCGGTTTCAGGCGCGGTCGGCACGGCAGGCATAGCAGCCGTATCGGGCAAAATGCAGGTGCACGTAGGCCACAGACACATCATCAAACGCATGCTGCAGCCAGTCGGCGACATGCAGGCCGTCGCAGACCTCGGCGGAAATGATTCGATCCTGCTGGTCATAGGCACGCAGTGACATCAAGCGGCGCTGTACTTGCGCCGGCACCTCGTCGGCCGCCAGCGTCGCGCTCACCGCACCACGGCGAACAAAGATGGGGCCGCTGGCGCGATACGGTGAATCCGCCGGCTGATGTTGATACGACAGCAACAACAGCTCCTCGCCGACCTCGGCATCGGCCAGACTCACCCGACACGGGAAACCGGCTGTTGTCGTCGCAACGACCCGCGCCATCTGCCGCGCCGCAAGCGCCGCTTCGTCCAGTTGGAACAGTGCCTCGAATGAGGTGTGGCGCAGAGCGTGTAGAACGAAGGCGGCCATGCTGCGGTCCGTTGGGATGGGCCTGCAGCATCAACGCTGGCAGGCGCTCATGCTCGCCATGATCGGACGTTGCAGTTCTTCGGCGCTGGCGGTGCCGGCCAGTGTTGGTAAAGCAGAGCGTCGCTGCGCTCGAGCGTTAGGGGAAGGCCCCTTGCCGAGCATGGCTCGGCACTACAGAAGGCGCGCCGCCGCGCTTGCCGACAACAACTGCACTCACTGCTAGCGATTTGGCTCGCCACCGCCGGCTGCGATCCATGCATCCACGGCTTGCGTCACCACCGTCATCGGCATCGCACCGTTGCCGAGAATCAAATCGTGGAAGGCACGTATGTCGAACTTGTCGCCCAGCGCCTTGCGGGCCTGTTCGCGCAGTTCAAGCAAGCGCAGATGGCCCATTTTGTAGGACGACGCCTGGCCCGGTTGCACCAGGTAGCGGTTGATCTCCACGCGCACATCGCCGGGGTTCATACCGGTGGCCTGCTGCATGTAGGCCACCGCTTGTTCCGGTGTCCAGCGTTTGCGATGCAGGCCGGTATCCACCACCAATCGCACCGAGCGGAACATCTCTGCCTGCAGCCGGCCCAGATCACCGGCAGGGTCATCCTTGTAGACACCCGCCTCGGCCATCAGCTGCTCGGCATACAGCGCCCAGCCTTCGCTGAAGGCGCTGGGGTTGAGGCTGCGGCGCAGCATCGGCAGGTCGGTCAGGGTCTGGCCGATGGATATCTGGAAGTGATGGCCGGGCGCACCCTCGTGGTAAGTGAAGGTCGGGATGCTCCAGCGCGTATTGGACGCGATATCACCCAGATTGATGAAGAAGGTGCCGGGCCGCGACCCATCCATCGCCGGTGGGTAGTAATAGCCGCCCGGTGAGGTTTTCTGCATGTGTTTCGGCACCGGTTCCACGGCCAGCTTCTGGGTTGGCACCCACCCAAACCAGGTGGGCAGGATAGGCTCCAGATCGACGAGGCGCTGGCGGACATCGCCCAGCAACTGTTCACGGCCAGCATCACTGTCGGCGTAGCGATAGCGTGGATCTTCGCGCATTTTCTGGACTCGCTCGGCGACGCTGCCTTCACGCAGGCCGAGTTCGATCAAGCGAGCATCCATCTGTTTGTCCAGCCGCGCCACTTCATCCAGACCGATCTGGTGGATGGCATCGGCATCAAGATCGGTGCTGGTATACCAGCGCAGCGCTGCGTCGTAATAGGCCTTGCCGTGCGGCAACGCCCACACACCGTTGTTGCCCAGATGCCGCGCCTGCAGCGCCTGCACATCGGCAAGCAATTGCTGGTAGCCGGGATTGACGGAACTGCGCACCGCCTCCGTTGCCTGCGCGATCAGCTGTTCACGACGCGGTGCCGGCAGCGCAGACACTTTGTCCAGCTTGCGCCGCAGCGAGTTCACCCACAGGCTGTCCTTCGGCGCAGGCGCAAGCAGTGCGATGAACTGATCGGCTGCGCCCTGCAACGCCACCTCCGGTGGCACTACGCCCTGCCCGGCCTGCATGTCGAGGTTGGCGCGGATCTGATCGAGCTTGTTGCCCAGCGCCTGCAGCCGCGCGATGTAACTCAACGCGCTGGCTTCGTCGGTGACCACATGCTGGTTGTCCATGAACTGCGGCAGGTTCACCGCCGGGCTGAACAACTGGTCCACGGCATAGGTACTGCCACTCATCGGCACCCATGCCGCCGCCCACGGCACCGCCATCAGGTCGAGTTGCGACTGGTAGAACCAACGCGCCAAGCCATCGCTCAAGCGCTGCTGCGGATCCAACGGCGTACCGTTCCAGTGCTTGAGAATGGCAAGGTTGTCGGACAGAAAGCGGCGGTTGACCTCACGCTGCTGCAGCGAGACATCGGTGAGTTGGCTGGAAAGCGGCTCCAAGCCATCGCCGCTGAGGCCGAGCATGGTGCGCAGTTCGGGATCGGCGTTGATGGCTGCCACGGTCTGCGCATCAAGCAAGGCATTGAACGACGGCTCAGCCTGCGCGCTGGCGTTGGGGGCCTGCGCATGGACCACGGGAGCTATCGCCATCAGTACCGCAGCCAAGACAGCAACGCGCAGCACGGGCAACACGGACACGGGATTGCGTGGCGGCACAGGGATACTCCAGATGCTTGCCGGGCTGGCCTTGCGCATATTACGCAAGCAGCGCCGGGCTACAACGAGGTGAGTCACATCCCGCCCAGATGAATAGTCGCAGGCATGTGCTGCTGGAGCCTGCGACAAGCGCAGGCTTCACTACGCGAACGCAATAAGGCCAGCCTCAAGCAGCCGCTTTGCGCAGGGCGAGCCAACCGATGGCGGAACCAACCAGCCCACCCCAGACGACGCCGAGCGCGAAGCCTTCCCCGGCAACATATGCAACTACGGCGCCGATGCCGGAGCCGGCCAATGCAAACCAAGCTACGCGGCGCTTGCGGGCAAGATACGCGGCTTTCGCTGCACGCCTGCGCTCAAGCGCCTGCTGGACATGCAACTGTGGCGCCAGCAAGGCCTGGGCAATCGCATCAGCTTGTTTTCCATCCACCTTCTTCAATCCTTTCCTTTCCCCAGCGAAAAACGCAGTCACTCCGCTCGCACCAGTGCGAACCATCGATAGACCAGGTAGACAACCGCCCCTACCACCGGCAGTAAGCTGATCCACAAAGGCAGTTTCAGCACGAACAACAACACGGCGAAACAAACAAACGCAAACATCGACAGCAGCAACGCCCAAACATCAAACAACGCGGTATCCGCCGCATCCTTGCCCAAGGAGTTTGCAGGCCTGCTCCTGCCCGAACGCTGCCTGCGCAGCACCCAGATATCGGTAACGAAATCCACAATTCCCTCAATCAACCCGCCGAGCAAGCCAGACATGATGAAACCTTGGCAGTCATGATGAATACGCGGATAGTCCCAGCGGGCCAGGGGGCCGTCAAGCGAAACGCACGACCTGCGCCGATCCCCCCGCCCTGGGCGGTCTCAGCGATCCCCGGACACGCAACTGCCCGAGCTACGCCCCGCCAGGAGATGCTGGATTCAGCGCGGAGGCAGGCCGTTCTTCCACCGCGCTCACTGCGAACGCGTGTGCCCAAACTCCTGGGCAAGCCCGATCAGAATTCCTTCAACACCACGGATGTAGCAGAGCCGATAGGTATCCTGGTAGTGGACCACTTCATCAACCACCGTCGCGCCCAGTTTCCGGAGCCGATCAAGGGTGTCGTCAAGGTTCTCCACCGTGAACATGACACGCAGATAGCCCAAAGAGTTGACCGGTGCAGTGCGGTGATCGGATGCGATGGCAGGGGCGTCGAAGCGTGAGAGCTCCAGCCGGCTGTGGCCGTCGGGTGTGCGCATCATCGCAATCTCGACCCGCTGATTACGCACGCCGGTAACACGGCCCGCCCACTCGCCTTCGATCGGCATGCGGCCTTCAAGGTTGAGGCCGAGCTCGCTGAAGAACTCAATGGCGGCGTCCAGGTTCTCTACAACGATGCCGATGTTGTCCATGCGCTTGACCGTCATAAAGACCTCTCTGGATGGCACCCGGCAACGGGACGACAAGCAACGACGGCGTGGTTGTCGTCGTTGACATTGCCACGAACTCTACATCCAACCTCAGCTTGATCAGCATAGCGCCGACATCGCAGCATTGCTGTACCGCGCTGGTTAGCGCTCCAATCAAGCATGCAAAGTATCGACAAACTACTTCAACGGCAGGAAAAAAAACCAACTGCCGTCAGATCGAGGTGAGCAGCTTGAAAGACCAGTACAGGCCAATCATCACTTGAACGATGAACGCGACAAACCGCAGCGTCACCGCTACCGAAGAAGAAGACGCCAGGTGGATCAGCGTCTGCACGAAGCGCGCTGCCACCAAAACATAGGCCAGCGGATCAGTGACATGCTCCCGCCCGCTGACAATCGCGATGAGCAACAGTCCGCCCAGAACTGGAATGTTCTCGATGCAGTTCGCATGAGCACGCGCCAACCGTTGCATGAACGGAGAGAGATTCGCGTTGTCCGGCCTGAACTCATTTGCCAGAACAGTCTTTTGAAGGACAAGCTTTGACCGGATGACTTCCATGAGCGCCATAAGAACCAACGCCCATGCAACAAACAAGGTCAGTGCAATCAGACTCGGCGAAGCCATTGCCATCACTCCGTGAAAGTAGGGGGGCCTGCGAAAGCATCAGCTGGATATCTGCGTGTTCGCTGAGCCCAGCGCTGCATTCTGGCCGGTTGCCGACACATTCGTAAACCACCTGCGCTCAACACGAAACTGTGATTACTGACTTGGTATCAAGGTCACGCCGAACTGATGTGTTCGACATGATGACGCTTCCAACCATCGTCGCCAGCGACTTACTTCTCCGCGACAGTGCTTCGAAGACGGATGCCCCTCATGCAAAGCCCTAAGTGCCTGCGCACATAGGACGCACTGCCGAATGCCCCCAGCAACTTATCCAACTCTGGGAAACTGAAATCCACCCAAGCACGGACTTGGTCATTACGCAATGTTCGTTCTCAAATACAACCCTCGCTTACTTGCACCAGCAGCCATGACTGCTGCACGTAGCGTAGTGCGAAGCTACCGCGACACAAGCCATCGATGGTGTACTCAAATACCAATTTCTCGGATTCTCGACGCAAATCTGTCTCCCACGCCCTTCCCTGGAGCATCTCAACAGAACTTCTTGCTACAAGTTCATCACCAACATTAACTACTTCTCCCACAATGAGAGAAAGATAAGTCACCTTGTGCGGCATATGCTGCCCAAGATAGCGCTTGGAATCCTTACTGGTGCCACAAAACATTGTTCTGGCAACGTCCCATGCCTGCTGCCCGTTCACCTTGGCAAGCCGATATGTTTCGCCCTGAAGTCTCTGCAACTCAGGACTACTGCAAACGGCCGGTAACATCACGTCCTCATGATGGAAGTCCTCAATTGCCTCCCTTCTATCCTTGGGCAATTCATTCAGATCAACAACGGGCACCTGGCCAAACAGCAACAACATTTCGAAGATCACGAACTCGCTCCTATTGAGATGCTTTCTAGACAATCAACGCTGACGGAACGACGCCCCGTCAGGCAGAAAATCTTACGGATGCGCTTCAATCCGCTTCCGGATGCTTGATAGCTGCCATTCGATATCAGAAGGGCAGTCCGTCAGGCAGATCTCCTCATTGATGAAGTCGCTCTTGCGTGGTGCCTTGCTATAGCCCTTGGGCTGATCACGCAGCAACACGCCTGGAGCGAAGTACACCGGTCGAATCGGGTCATCAAAATCGGCATAGAGAAAGTAGTCGGTGACCTCGCTGTTGTAGCGATCCTTCATCTCAAACGGCTCACCGTGGGTGAGGCGTTTGTTGATGGTGACCCGACCCAAACCAATCGTAAGCGGAGAAAATTTTGGTGAGATATCCCGAATTGCACCACTGTACCTATCAGTAGGCGGGGCAGCTGTCCCCGCACTTTCGTCCTTTCGTGCGAACCCGCAACTGATGCCGCCGTTGGCCATTTTTTTGCACTCAACGGTGTATTTCTGGGGGCGCAACAGCGGGACAAGTCGAGGCAGATGGCGGCCTGATTCATCAATAGAGAAGATGCTGGGTTCGTCGCTGGAGTGGACTTCGACATTTGGATCGAAGCCCGGCAGGTGCATGAGCCGCCAGCGAAGCTGGGTTTCCCTGTCAAAGTAATAGCCGTCGTCACTGAATTGATACAGGTCATTCTTGCTCTTGCCCAGCATGTATGCGTTGTAACCGACCAAGCGGTCCAGCTCACGCTCATCCTCAGGCGTCATCAGTTCAGAGCCGACATAGGAGCCGTCGGATTTCTCGTAGATGTAGCGGGTTCGCCATTGATCGATGGGGATCAACTCGGATTCGTGAAAGAACTCACGCTTGTCGTACCAGTAGATGTCGTTCGCCTTGCGTACATACTGGTCCTGCGGATCGGTACTAAAGAAGCGCTCGCAGTAGTGACGATTGAGGATCACTACCGCCCCTCGCTTTTCGCTAACAAGCTCAACATCCGACAGGTCATTGAGTTGCGGACGTATCAGATTTCCCAAATTTTTATAGAGATGATAGCTATCCGCACGACTAAGAATGACGCAATGGAGCCCTCCGCGCCTTGGGTCTTCACTCCAGCTGCGTTCAAACTGCCCTGCTGGCACATCCCCGCTCTGGCCAAGAAGAACCAATACGACCAGCAAAGCCGCCGTTTTGCATCGTGATTTCCAAGCGCTCACATTTTTCCCGGTTACCGAATGAGCCATGGTCTTGCACCTCCTCTGCCGTTAGCCGCCGGAAACACAACCGGTAACATCAACGGCCTCTGTTGATTTGGACCGATGTAGCCGGCTGTGTCGCGCGGATCCAGTGCTCTGCGGCTCCTGCAGGTGATGTGCAGATGATTCAAGTGGCGACCATCGGCGCTGTGAGGGTATTCATCAAACTGGTAGATGTGCTGGGCACTGTTCGCATAGCGGTGTTCATACAATAGTGTATTGAAGCGCCTCGCCAATGCATTGTTGGCAACGCGATTATTATTGAATCGGAACTCTGCCAATCTATCGTTGCGTGCGTCTACTGCAACAATATCGAGTGCGTCACCCAGCTTATGCAGGCAGGAGCCCAGCATCGGGCGCCACATGCCGCTGATCTCTACTTTGTTCACCCCCGCTTCCGCGCACGCAGACAGCAGCATCATGTAGATATAGGGGTGGTTCCTGGCCACGATCTCGACTTGTGACAACCCAGTGTATCTGCCCGCATTGTCACAGAAGCCGACTTGTAGTTTCAGTGTGAGATCCAGCGGTGCAATGATGATCTCGCCGCCTTGTGAAAAAGCCCTGTCCGGCAACGGAACATTGACGATCTGCCCGCTATAGAACGGCTCCAGTAGCTCAGACCAGGATAATTGCATGCGTAACGGCGAGGGAAGGGCTGCTGCGTTGGCCGCGAGAGCGGTTGCCGGCAACGTGAGCGCCGTACGGTATTCTGCTGCTTGCCCGGCATTGATCTTGCCGTGCTGCTCGGCCCAATCGATCTGGCGAAGACTCGGTCTCGCAACTTGGTACCAAGCACCCAAATCCCCGTGCTCATCTGGAAGCGTCAGGTTACCCGTGATCCATGTGCGGATGTCCTGCACCGAATAGCTCCGAGTGCACAGCGCCCAAACCTTTCCATTCAATCTGGCTGTGCGTTGCGGACCAATACCTTCGGCCGCTAGCAATTGCGCCAAGGCCTGATTGGGCTCCAACAATGTCGCTTCCGTAATGGTAACGATCGTTAGCCCCTCAGCCTCCGGAGTCAGGCGATACATAACCAGATTTCTCGCATCCCTTCGCCATTCGTCCCAATCACCATTGGCCGCCGCGCCGAGGACAATACCAACCGACTCCACCCCGTCCACGGCAACCTCCACCGTCGATACCTGGGTATGTGAGCCGGTGAATTTTGCGGGATCGTTGAGCCCCTTGCCGGCATGCAGGACTTCTAGGGTATTCGCATCCACAATCAGATACGGCAAGTTCCTCAGGTGGTTGGCTTGCCACCCGGCCCCATCGGGCACACGGGGCACGTTGTTGATCACATATTTCACCCGCTGCCTGCCTTGCCGCAAAGTCAGCGTTTCGCAGTGATTCTCTGATTGCGGCGCGGTCGTTGCCGTGGCGTTGAAAGTCAAACGCACTGTGGCAACAAAGGGCTTGTTCTCGGGCTTGCTTTGCACGCTTTGCCCTACAGAGCGACATTGCCCTCCGGACGGTGGGGCAATAGCCAGTGAGACGGCAACCTGACCTTGCGTGGTGATCTTGATGGTGCGCCCATCTGCCGCGGTTGTGCCTTCACGACGGGTCGCTTCCTGCGCACCAACATCCGTCCACTCCAGCGTGTAGCGGCGCCCTGAAATCATGTTGTTCTGCATATCCACCACCCGAAAGCACAGGTAGTGCGGGGCGGGCGGCGGGGCAGGCCTGTTGGCTGGTGCTGGCTGATTCATTCTTGATCGCCCTCGGTTTGAAGTGTTGCTCGCGCGCAGCATTCCTCATTGCCAGCCAATGAGGTGACATCAGGGTCATCTATCTCCCAGATCTCGTTGTCAGCAAGGACGATCTTCAGGTTCTCAGGCTTGTCACTTCGGGCGACGATTGAAGTAACGCCGTCTGCGCCGGTGACGGCATCCTCATAGGTTCCGTCCGCTCGCAAGATGCGAATCGCCTGTTTGCCAATGGCCTTTCCTGCCTCGTTTTTTAGCGCGATACGAATTTCAAATGGATCGCGCGACAGAAGCTGCATTGGCAATGCAGGCATCGCGGCAGGGCTATTGCTGCCACCCAGGAACGGATGATCCCCAGCCCTGACCTTGAACTCTCCCAAGCAGCTGAAGGTGATATTGCCGCCTTCCAACGTGATCGCGCTGTTACCGGCCTGCAGTGCCACCTTGCTTTGCGCGAGCACGTCGATTCGGGCATCGGTCGCGGTGATGGTGAGTGCCTGCTCGGATAGCAACTCCAGCTCACCATCATGCGCCTGAAGACTCGCGGGGCCATTGGCAGCAATCAAACGCAGCGGCCCACTTTGCGCGAACAATGAAACCCGCCCACCAGAGACGGTAGCGATGGTTTGGCCGCTGCTGGCGTGCAGGTCCTGCTGCACGGTGATTTGCAGGTTCTGGCCGGCGTAACCAATTGCGCTTGCTGGCGTAGTCCACGCGATGTGATTGGGTGCTTCGGCCAGCAGCATGGGTTTGGCGAAGCGCTCAACTGGTTCATCGCCAGTATTACGACCGTCGCTGGGTTTGAACTGCGATTGGCCGTTGACCTCAGCTTCAAAGCGACCATCGGCGCGTGGGTCCGCCAGCTCGCGTAACAGGCCGGTGCTCTGCCATGCCGTTAGTCCGGGGACCTGGTGTTGCTGCAGCGTCTGCTGCATCTGTTCCAGGCTGCGTTCGGCGCCTTTGAGTTGTGCGACGACTTCAGCGTTGTCCATCACGGTGGATGCAGCGCCTTGCTGGGTGCTGGCCGACAGCAGCAGGCCTTCGCCGGCATGCAAATTGCCCCAACCCTGCGTTGCCAGTTCAAAGCCTTCGCCGCGCAATGCGCCACGTGCCTTGTTCTGGTGTTGGATCAAATAGCCCAGCTCCAGGCGGCTATCGGCCAAGGAGCTTTGCAGGCGCGTGCGCAGCTGACCGGGCGTGTCATCCATTACCCATTGCTGGGTGCCGCTGCCATCGTGCGCTTGCGTGTGCAGACCGCTGAGCACGCCGGGGTGCTGCGCCTGCGCGTCGATGCCGCCACCGAACGGCGGTGCGACTTCGCCGTTGAACAGCTGGCCGGTGATGCGCGGCTGGTCGATATCGCCGTGCAGGAATTCCACCAGCACTTCGCTGCCGATGCGCGGCAGGAATGCGGTTCCCCAGTTGGGGCCGGCTACCCATTCCACAACCGGCACCCAACTACCGCTGGTGTGATCGCCGGGTGCGTGCCCGGACTGGCCGCTGCCGGTATCGGCAATGCCGCCGGGGTTTGGTGCCCTGCCGCGCTGCCAGTTGAACTGGATGCGCACCTGATGCTCACGGTTGGGGCTGAGCACGGCATCGGCTACGCCCACCACCCGTGCGGTCTGCGGGCCATGCAGGCTTGGGCGATCCTGCGGCAACGCCCGCACCGGAACTGCGGCATCGGTGGCGAGGAACTGGTTGCGGTAGCTACCGCGCTCCAGTTCGCTATGCCCCAATAGGTCGGCGATACCGTTGTCCAGATTGTTGACCGCAGCGTGCTGCACCACCAACACCTGGAACCGCTGGGCCTCGTGCTGCGGGTGCTGGACAAGCGTAAAGCCGATGCCCGCCGCCAGCCTTCGCTCGCTGCCGCTACCGCTGTACAGCAGCTGCGGCACTCGCAGCGCATCCAAGCGCGCTTGTGCTTCATCCTGTGCCCAGCTGGCGCCGGCAAAGCGGCCAGCACGCGGCTGCACATAGACCTCAAGCAGGGGCAGCTCACCGACCGCCGCACTTGCCTGCGCAGGAACGGCCCTGATCTGCTCGCCATGCCAACTGGCCACCGTGCTGCTGTTGGCGACCAGCTGTTGGCGCTCGCCGAATGTGGCAATGCCATCGCTGGCCTCGGTAGCCGCAATGCGATGGAAGCGCACTTCACCTATATCCGGAAGCTGGGCCTGTGGGCCAAACACCACCAAGGTGTGACTACCCTCGCTGCCCTGTGCCTGATCGATGCGCCACGCCAGGCCTACCTCGGCCAACAAGCGCGTAACGAACTGCCAGTCCGTCTCCCGGTACTGGGTAGTGATGGGCCGACGCGGCAGCGCCGCTTCCACATCGAAGCGATAAGCGGCTTGCGGGTAATCAGAAAATATCCGCTCGCATATACCTCGGATATCCATGTCCTGGAAGATCACGGCATTGCGGCGCAGGCGTAGCAAGGCGGTCCAGGGTTCAAGCACCAGCTGATAACGGGCCAAGCCGCCATCACTGCCCAACTGCGCCACTTCAGTACACAGGCCATGCCATTGGCGCAGCGAGCCGCCTGCCGTACGCAACTGCAGCGTCAGTGGCTGTTCCAGCCAAGGATCGACGTCCAGGAAGGCATCGGTGGACAGGCAATCGATCTGCAGGCGCAACCCGCCGCAGATGCTTTCCTGCCCTTCAAAACGCTCCACCACCAGACCGTCATGCGGCCCCTGCAGTTGGACCAGGCGATTGTGATGCGACAACGACGCCAATGAGGCGAGCAGTGCCGAGTGTCGGATATCCATATCGACAGACTCTTGATCAGGGCGAAATGCGCGCGATGCTTCCGGTTATCGCTAGCGCGGCCTGATTAGGCCATAGCACTGAATTGATTTGAGGCTGAGCGACTACTTTTGAGACGTTTCCCGTGAAATCTGTCAGTACCACTGTCAGCAGCTTCCCTTACCCAACGGCAATGAACCAGTGCGGATTGTTGGTTCTTCC
The DNA here is from genome assembly GCF_056756175.1 of Stenotrophomonas sp. STEN240. Classification (NCBI taxonomy): domain Bacteria; kingdom Pseudomonadati; phylum Pseudomonadota; class Gammaproteobacteria; order Lysobacterales; family Lysobacteraceae; genus Stenotrophomonas; species Stenotrophomonas sp. STEN240. The sequence goes on from NZ_JBRRBO010000003.1 coordinate 103,567, forward strand.
ACTGATGCTTCTGCAGCTTCCTGATGCGCGTGGTCCACTGCTCACCTCTAAAAACTGAAGGTGTATATGGACTGCTTGCATGTACAGTGGCAACGGCGCTGTAGCTGCTCATCCACACAAGGGTCTCGACATGAAGTCACTTCATCCCCTTCTGCTCCTGGCATCAACTGCGCTCGCGAGCGGCGGCGCCTTGGCCGACGATAAGAGCGCGTGCAGTTGGCCTCTCAATATGCCCGCTACAAGCCTGCTGCTGGCAGGCGAAGTCCATGGCACCAGCGAGGCACCAGCACTGATCGGCGATTTGGCCTGCGCCCGCGCAAAGTCCGGAAATGCAGTGACGGTGGCGCTGGAGGTTCCGATAGAGGAGCAGGCAAGGCTCGATCACTTCCTGACGAGCGAGGGCACCGATGCAGATCAGGCAGCCCTACTGAACAGTCGATTCTGGACACGCCAGCCCCAGGATGGGCGATCCAGCACCGCCATGCTGAAATTGCTGCATCGGCTGCGAACGCTTCGTGCCGAAGGTGCACGAATCAGCGTGTTGGCCGTCGACGATGGCATGGCAGGATCGAGGGACGCCGGCATGGCCATGCGCATCAGGGCAGCACACAGCAAAGACACGACAGTCATTGCTCTGCTTGGAAACGTTCACGCCAGCCGTGAAAAGGGCCGTCGCGGAGCGCCAGACTATGAACCGGCAGGATACTTGCTGTCTGATCGCAACCCACACAGCGTCTACCTGCGTGGGCCCGCCGGTACAGCTTGGGTATGTGTGCCGGAGTGCGGTGTCACATCGATACCAAACAATCGCTTCGTGGGCGACAAGAAGGGTTACATGCAGGCAAATGGAATTATGCCGGGCTATGACGGCCTGTATGGCGCATCGATCACGACGGCGTCACTTCCCGCCGTCAACTGAAGGCTCGTTCCAACTCTCGCATGGCTCCAGGCAAGAGGCCTACCAGCAACGCAGCGAAGGCTGTCCGCAGAAACCTACTCTGACCCTATTGCCGGCCAACCGCGCGTCATCACGGTAGCGTGCGCAACCAAGCTGCCGCCGCCGCAATCGCATATTGATCGTGAGGCACAAGATTCTCGGGCTTTATGCCCTGCAGATACGCCTCACCGGACCGGTCAAGAAACACTGCGGTCGTCAACGCAATAACGCCGCCATCAGGAAGCGCAAACGACTGGTTGGCAGTGGAGAGCCCTGCCGTGGGTTGCCCGAAGAACCCGGTGCCAGGGCGGGCTCTGAATGCAACAGCCACCGCTTCTCCGGAGCTTGCTGTCCTGGGGCCAACAAGCACGGCCACGCGGTTGCGGGAAAGATCGACGCCGCATGCCTTGGAGGGTTGGGAGCGCCACGCCGTTACCACACCATTGCGGTCGCGGATTGCGCCTATATCAGCATCGCCCAACAGTGATCTCAGCCCTTTTATCATCGGCCACATATTGCCCCCCGTATTGTCACGAAGATCGATGATCCAGCCCTTACTAGCAGTCTTCGCCAAGCTTGCAATGTGCTCGCAAAGTTGAGTGCTGAAGATATCACTGGCACGGGAATCGGAGCCACGCAAACCCGGCACCAACAGATAGCCGATGTCCTGCACTGGCCTGGCTTCTACGGCCTGCGTCGCGATTGCACTTGTGCGACGGGTCGAAGCAACCCTGGGCACATGCACGGAGCTATGATGATCTTCGAGAGCACTCAGAACCTTTCGAATCCTGCTGTAAGCCTCCGGTGCTGGAAGGTTCTTCAAGTCTGGGGTCAGAAGTGACTTCTGCTCGGCATCCCAGTCCAGGCGGTTTGCGTTCAGCGCGTTCGCGCGGATGAAAGAAATGGCGGTATCGAGCATGTCATAAGCGGATACGCCGTTCGAGGTCGCACGCTCGTTCTTGAGCGTGAGGTGCTCGACATCTACACGCCCGGCGCTGTCAAGGGACACCCATAGCTTGAGACTGGTCGCCCCAGACGGAATGTAGAGCCGGACCTCTCTCACCTGGGAACCCTCGTTGAAGCGCACCGACTGGTCACTCGTGCTTGCAAAGGCCAGAGCCCCTTCAGCGCCGTCCGCACGGACCCAGAGTGCAGCCTTGCCAGTGCCGCTTTTGACCAGAAGCCTGCCAGCGAAAAGTACCTCTCGTCCTCGAAAGGAGGCTGCGTCGATCGTTGTGATGGCGCCGACGAACCGATTTGCACCCATCGACTCGGCTGACAACGTAACTGCCGCGCCACCAGCTGCCGATATTTCGCCTGAGCCGTTGGCAAGCGACTGCGGGGTGGTGCCACGCCAGGTCGTGCCGGCCAAGGCACCGCCGCTGAAGAGTGCAAGCGAAAGCAAAAAAAACCAGTGGTGCATAGTCAACTTCCCTGTTCGACTTGAAGCGCAATCCTAGTTCAGACGCCTCGCCTTCACCACTTGTCCCGCAAGCAGGTCATGGATACCAGATGTGCAACAAATGATTGGCCGGAACCGCGTTCATCCCGAATGGCCATCCCCCGCCCGCTGCCATCCAGCAGCGGGCAGTCCGACTTCGTTGCAGTTACTCAACCACCAACCTGCGGAGCATTTTGTAGCGCAGCACTATCAGCCTCCAAGCGCTGGATAATCGCAGCCACCACGCCGCGTGTGGATTCCCAGTTCATGCCGGTGATGAGCCGGCCATCAACTTCCACATGCGATGTGCCGCGCGCGCCGTGACTGAACTGGCCTTTGCTTCCACGCAGGCGTTGTTCGATCGAGAACGGGAAGGTCTTGTAATAAGCCGCACTCATATCTTCGTATGCATCGGGGTAGCCGGTGACACGCTTGCCGCTGACCAGTGCGGTGCCGTCGGACAGGATCAGGTTCACCAGCCCTGCACTGCCGTGGCACACCGCCGAGACGATGCCGCCCCGCTGCTCGTAGATGCGCACCGCCAACCATTGCATGCCGGGGTGCTCGGCAACGCCATACATCGCGGCACTGCCGCCGATGTACATCAGCGCGGAATAGTCGCTGGCCGTCACCTCGTCGGGCCGGCGCGTGTTGGCCAGCGCCCACATCATGTCGGCGTCGTAGATGCCGTCTTTGTGTTCGGGGTTGCTGGTGTCGATGTAGGCCAGCGGCACGGCCCCGCCTTCGGGGCTGACGAACTGCACGCCGTAGCCAGCCTCGCGGAAACCGGCATAGGCGCGGACCAGCTCCAGGAAACTGTTGCCGGCGCTCAGGCGGGTGCCGGGCATGGTGTCCACGTTGGACACCGCCAGCACTACCTGGCGGCCATGGGCGGGCGCTGTTTCGCGGGTGGCGGTCTTGCTGATGATCAGCCAGCGCCCTTCCAGCTTCTTCAGCAGGAACAGATCGACGAAGCGCGCCTGATCCCTGCTGATCAGAATCTCCGCCTTGGCGGTGGCGATGTTGCCTTCGACCTCGATGCCGAGCAGGCGACCGACACGGCCATTGAACAGCCCCGGCTCCTTGCCGAACCAGCTGGTGTATTCGGCGATGCCCACCTCGCGCATGCCGTCCGCGCCCTGGCTCAGGTATAGCCGCGCATCAGGATGGAAGGCGCGGCTGAGCCGATCGCGCTGGTTGTACGAACTGCCGTGCAGATAGTCCTGGATGACCGCGGAGATCTCACGCTCATCCGTGACCGGCTCGGCATGCGCAAGCCCACTGAACCACAGCGCCAAGCTGACCATGGCGAACCATCTGACAAGGCGTGCTGGCAACGGTATGACACCGGCAATGGCCGGCTTGGAAGGCATTCCTGACATGAACAAGACTCCGGAGGATGGGTGCCCCGAAGTCTGCAGAATCTCTTTATGAATCAATCTACTGAAGCGCGTTTACGGACTCACCAAACGCGTTTCAAGAGCCAACCAACAAGCGCGACTGGGCCTGCCGCCACGCTGCAGGCGTCGTCCCCTCCACCTTCTTGAAGCTGCTGTAGAAGGTGGACGTGGAAAGGAAGCCGGACGCCTCCGCCACATCGTCCATCGACGCCGACGCCTGTGCGCGCAGCAACTGCTTGGCGGCCTCGATCCTGACCTGCGCCAGGTAGGGCTTGAAGGCGGTCTTGAGGTTGTCGTTGAGCAGCTGCGACAACCGTGCCGTAGGGATGTTGAGACGCTTGGCCAGCTTGGCCAGCGTCAGGCCAGCGTCCTTGTACAGGCCCTCGTCGGCCATCAGCGCATGCAGGGCGCGCAAGGTCGCCTCAGCTTCGCTCGGCGCGATCTTGCGGTCCCGGTAAGGCTCGGCGACCGGAGCGGGCTTACGCCGGGCAAGCGCAACACTGATGCTCAGGTACAGCACCAGCGAGAACGACAGCGCGCCGACGATGTACGACGTCAAGCCGGAGGTGGCATAGGCCAACCAGATCACGCCCACGCCCACGATCACCGAGAGCACATGGCTGCGGCTCAGCGCACCGGGTGCCGTATCGGCGTGACCTTGCTTGCCGCCCCGTAGGAACAGCACCGTTGACACCAGCAGACAGGCCAGCCAAATCACTTGGATGGAGGCCCACACCGGCCCAGCCCACAGGCTGACGTTCTCGGTATAGGGCCAAGCGACACCAAAGGCAGTCGCCAGCACCAGCAGGCCCAAGGCGATAGCCGCATCGTTCCGGGTCCGCCGGCTATCGGGGTCAAGCCAGGCACGCACGAAACCGATCAGGCAGATGCCGATGAAGAAGCAGGCGGTCAGGCCGACCTGCAGAACCAGCTTGGAGATGTCGTGCCAGAAGAAGACCAGCACGGACTTGCCGGTGCGCAGGCTCAGCATCAGCACCAAGGCCGCCAGCCAACGCTGGGCCGGCCTGACGGGTTTTCGGCATAGCAGGTAGACCGACAACGCCGCACCGTTGAAGACGCCCAGGCCGGCGAAGAAGAACAGCAGGTAGGAGGTCAGCATGTATGCGTGGGTGCCGGATGAGAAGCGGAGGGGTCTGATTGGATTCAGCACCCGGAAGTATGTCTGCTTCGGGTTGTGGCGTCATGGGGGCTTGGCAGAAATTAAACCCGGCCTTGAGAGCACCGACGTCATTCGTCGTCCCATCCGGAAGGAACGAAATCTCTAGCACACGCCGACAAAGCGCTGTGTAGAGACGAAGTACGTCGGGAAACCGGTCAACTAAGAGCCCGGCTAATCAGTTGAACTCAAGATCCCGTATAGCGTTCGACACCAGATTCTTAAGCAAAACATCAAAGCCCATCTTCGCACCAGCCTATTGATCAGTCCTTGCTTTCAAGCAACTCAACTATGGTCGCTGTTCTCTCTTGTTGTCAAAATATGTCTACTGCAGCACTTGCCGCACTTGCTGCAGATCGTCTTTCGCGAACAACGACCGCTGCAACAAAGCGAAATTGACACTTTTATTCCCTTTTCCCCGAATCAACCGGTCCTTTTCTTTGGCCCTCGCTCAAACTGAGAACTATGAAAAAACCTGCGACCAACGCCTAGTTGCCACTTGTCGTGACCAACGTCACTATTAAGCCTAAGGCGACGGAGGAATTTCTACCTCACCGCGAAGCACAGAGGATGTGACCGATGGCAAAGAAGGATGAGGCTGTTGTTCCTATGACATTGGAAGCGTGGCTGGACTCCCGGCCCAGTTGGTTAAGAATGGCTGCAGATGGCATGGTAAAAAGTCGGCGCATGCCAACCGACGAGGAGATCAAAGCCCTCGCCGACCATTGTTTGCACGAAGCAGGCAAAACCTTGGGAACAAAGCACCCAGCACTCGCTCCAGGTGTGATTCTTGGAACACCAAGCGCTGATGCATTGCGTATCGATTCGTTGTCCACCATCCAGGGGGTAAACGCCATTGGCACCAACGCCGTCTTGGATCTATCCCAAGGGCAGATGACAGTGGTTTACGGAACCAATGGTTCCGGCAAGTCTGGCTATGCCCGCCTGATGAAACACATTTGCGGCGCTCGAGCAAAAGGGACTATCCACGGTAACGTGTTCGATAGTGCCCCTAAAGCTACGTCCGCGCTGGTGAAAGCTTCTACGTTCAGCTCGATCGACGGAACATCTACAACCAACGACGTCCAGTGGGAAGCGACCTCCGGCCCCCACCCAAAGTTCAACGCCGTGCCAGTATTCGACTCAGCCACTGCAGGAGAACTTGGGGACACCCCCAGCACAGCAACCCACTTGCCACGCGCTATGCGATTTGTCGGCGCGCTTATCAGCATCTCGGATCGAGTCGAGAAACGTTTGGAGGGTCGTGCAGCCCAACTCATCTCCAAGCTCCCAGTAGTTCCTGCAGAGCACGCACAAGCCACAGCAGCGACCTTTCTCAAAAAATTGAAACCCACCCTCGACGAAGAGGCGATCGGCAAAGCTTGCGCCTTTCCAGAGGCCCTGCTTCAGGAACGGCTAGCCCTAGAAACCGCGCTAGCCCAGACCAATCCAGCAGTCGCCCATGCAAAAGCGATCGCCGATCTTGATCGGCTGACCAAACTAGCGGAGAACATGTCCGAACTGGCGGATGGCCTGGACGATGAGAAGGCCGAGGTTCTCGTCACCGCACGCAAAACCGCGACCGAGAAACGGCAGGCTGCCACGGCATACTCGACATCTTTTATCAACGGCATGCCACTAAAGGGCGTCGGGGAAGCAGTGTGGGAAACGCTTTGGGAAGCCGCTAAGGCCTACTCAATAAACTCTGCTTACCCCGATCATGCCCACCCAAATGTAGGAGACGGAGCACGCTGTGTGCTTTGTCAACAACCACTAGAATCGGAAGGAAAACAACGCCTCACAAGCTTTGAGCAGCATCTCAACGCAACCTTGCAGACCGAAGCCAAAGCCGCTGAGGAAACTCTCATCACATTGACGAGTGCGCTCCCAAAGAAGATGAGCGCCCCTGCCTGGCAGTCGCAGTGTGCTGCCGTGGGGCTCGACAGCGTGCAAACCGGATCACTTGCACAAGAGATCGACGCCAGACTAAAGGCCATGAGCAGCGCCATTGATCTAGCGGACATTCCTAAGGCGGCATGGTCCCTTTGGACGGATGCCCATGAACGTACCATGATCGAGACCACGGCCCAGCGCGAAGCATTGGCCGTCCTTTTGGATCCAGCCGGGCGTGCCAAGAAGGAGGCGCGTTTACACGAACTCAAGGCTCAGGAATGGATTTCAGGCCAGATTGATGCAGTGAGAGTGGAAGTGGAGCGCCTCAAGAAGGTGGCAATCATTCAAGCCGCTATCCAGTTGACGGCAACCAGAGCGCTCACCATAAAAAGCAATGAGATCGGCGAAGGTGAGTTGGCCAAGGGTTATTGCGATCGATTCAACGAAGAGCTTCTGGCGCTCGGCGGCAGCAATCTTCCAGTGCGAATGAACCATAAGGCCTCAGGCAAAGGAATTTACAGCTTCTATATCGAGTTGAAGGACGCCACCTCCCCAGCGAAGAACAGGGATATCCTGAGCGAAGGCGAGCAGCGGATCGTGGCACTAGCTGCATTTTTGGCCGACGCGACTGGTGTGGACCGAGGACTTCCAGTCATCTTTGACGACCCAATTTCCTCACTAGACCAGCGCTACGAAGAAGCGGTGGCAAAACGTCTAGTGGACTTGGCTGAACATAGACAGGTAATCGTCTTCACACACCGATTGTCGTTGATGGTCTTGCTTCGAAGCGCAGCGAAGCATAGAACTGATCTCGAGTTGACAGCAGTAGAGGTCAGCGTGGTGTCCATCGGGCGTGACGGCACCAATACGGGCATGCCTGTTTCCATCGACGCGTTTTCACTCAAGCCAAAGTCCGGGTTCAACCAAATGGTCAGCAGTATCGGGGCCATTAAAAAACTCGACGCTTCGCTAAGGGCTATCGCGCTTAAGGCCGCCTGTAGCAATTTCCGAATTCTTGTAGAAAGGTCAGTCGAGGATGAACTGTGCTCCGGCATAATCAACCGCTATCGTCGAGAAATAAAAACCCTCAACGTATTGAAACGCTTGAACGCCGTAACGCCGAATGACTGCGCATTGATCAATGAAATGATGACCAAATACTCGGCGTTCGAACACTCTCAGCCAACGGAAAGCCCTACATGGCTACCGGAGCCAGATGAACTACTGATGGATATTCAATCCATGCTGAACTGGATCAAAGACTTTGATGAACGCGCCAAGAAAGCAGCTACTGCCACCTGATTGATGACGTCCTCGACAGCGCCAACGACGTTTCACGAGCGTATCGATAAATCTAGAAACGTCGCCTTAGTGAAAGCACTCCGTTTGTCGTCAGGAAGGATAAATGACCTAGCTCGAACGTGCTATTGAGCTCACGCAACCATTGCCTCGATCTTTGATCACCTTCCACTCTTTCGCATAATCGCGACCACGCGGTCGCCGCTACCACGAAGATATAAAAGACCAATAAAGAATAGTCCTCAAGCCAACTCAACTTTTCCGCTTCGCCCTAGGATGCGCAGCATCATAAACCTTGGCCAGATGCTGGAAATCCAGATGCGTATAGATCTGCGTGGTTGCGATATCCGCATGCCCCAGCAGTTCCTGCACGCCGCGCAGGTCGCCTGAGGATTCCAGAATATGGCTGGCGAAACTGTGCCGCAGCATATGCGGGTGCACGTTTTTGAACAGCCCTTGGCGTTGCGCCAGTTGCTTGATGCGGATCTGCACGGCGCGTTGGCCGATGGGTCCGCCGCTGCGGCCCGGGAATACCGGTTTCTCGCCGGTGCCACCGCTTTCCTTGCGCCATTCCTGCAATGCATTCATTGCATGCGAGCCGACCGGTACGGTGCGTTCGCGGTTGCCTTTGCCGTGCACCAGCACGATGCCGCTGGCGGTATCGAGGTCGCGCCAGCGCATGGCGCAGAGTTCACTCAGGCGCAGGCCTGAGGAATAGAACAGCTCCAACAGCGCGCGGTCGCGCAGGCCTAGCGGTGCATCGGTGGGCAGCTCGACCAGTTGCACGGCTTCGTCGGCGTCCAGCACCTGCGGCAGTTTGCGCGGCGCCTTGGGCGCACGCAGGCCGGCGGCGGGGCTGGTGTCGATGGCGTTGTTCTTCAGCAACCAGGCGTAGAAGCTGCGGCAGGCCGACAGGCGGCGTTGCAGGCTTTTGGCCGACAGGCCGCGGCGATGCTCGCTGGCGATGAACTCACGCAACTGGTCGCCTTGCAGCGCTTGCGGATCGGCGACTTCGTGCGCATCGCACCATTGGCTGAGCGCGGCGAGGTCTCGCTGGTAGGCGTCCAGCGTATGCGCCGACATGCGGCGCTCGACCTGCAGATAGGACAGGAATGCCTGGACGGCACTCATCGCCGCATCACTCCATTCAAGCGCTGTGGAAGCGCTGCAAACCCGTCACCAGCGACTCGCCCATCATGCGCAGGAACAGCGTGCCCATGCCGGGATAGAAGCGGTTGGGGTCGTAGCTGCCCACGGCGATCAGGCCGACGTCGGGCAACGGCAGCAGCGCAGTGGATGAGACTTCGTTGACGCGCTCGCCGTACAGCACCACGTTCTTCTCCTGCTGCAGGCGGCCGCAGATGGGCTCGCCGTCCTGCAGGCAGTCGTGGAACGCGGCCAGCCGTTGGTCGTCCTTGGCGATGATCTGCAGCCACGGCGCTTCTGCCAGTTCCGGCACGTCATCAAAGCAGACGATGCGCACCAGGTCGCCGGCGAAATCTTCTTCCAGCGAGGCGGCCATAGCTCGCAGGGTGTCGGCGGCGCTGTTCTGGCGCATCAGCGCCAGGGTCAGCTGGTGGGTGCGCACGGCCAGGCGTTCGTTGATCTGCGCATTGGCGCCGAGGTCGGCCAGGCGCCGCGACAGCTCGCGGTTCTTGTCGCGCAGCACTTCCAGCTGGTAGCTGGCCAGCGAGGCGGTGGGGCCGTCGTCGCGCGGCACCACCATGGTCAGCGCCAGATCGGGGAACTGCTTGAGGAAGCTCGGATGACGCCGCAGCCAGGCTGCGACTTCATGGGCACCGATTTTCTCGACTGTGTCGTTCATCCCATCCACTCTCCGTCGAATACGAATGCTGCCGGGCCGGACATCACGATCTCGGCATCATCTGCCGGCCATTGGATACGCAGGTCGCCACCGGGCAGGGAAATCAGTGCATCGCGCTGCAGGCGGCCACGCTGCATCAGCACGACCGCGGCCGCGCAGGCACCGCTACCGCAGGCCAGGGTTTCACCGACACCGCGCTCGTACACGCGCAGGCGGGCGTGGCCGGCATCCATCACCTGGGCGAAACCGACATTCACCGATTCCGGGAAGAACGGGTTCTGCTGCAGCAAGGGCCCTACCCGCTCCACCGGAGCGGCGTCGACCGAGCCGACTTCCAGCACGGCATGCGGGTTGCCCATCGACACGGCGCCGAAGCGCACGTTCTCGCCCTGCAGCGAGGTCATGTATTCCTCACGCGCGCGTGGGAAGCCAAGCAACGGAATCTGCGCCGGCTCGAACTCGGGCTTGCCCATGGCCACGGCGAATTCGCCATTGGCCAGGCGCTGCACGGCGTGCGTACGGGTGGGGCTGTCGATGATGAAATCATCGCCCTGCACTGCGCCGTCGCGCACCAGCCAGGCGGCCACGCAGCGCGCGCCGTTGCCGCATTGCTGCGAGGTGGAGCCGTCTGAATTCCAGATGCGGTAGGACGCCACCGCGCCTTCGCTGCGCGGCGGCTCGATGGTCAGGATCTGGTCACAGCCCACGCCGCGATGGCGGTCGGCCAGCAGTGCGGCCTGGGCCGCATCCGGTGGCGCGCTGCCATCACGCAGGTCCAACACCACGAAATCATTGCCGGCGCCGTGCATCTTGCTGAAGTGCAGGCGCCCTGTTGCCGACTTACTCATTGACGCCATCACCACCGGTTGCATCGTCCAGGGCTTCGTCGGCCTTCTTGTCGGCAGCCGGGTCCTTCTTGTCGGTGGCCGGATCGGCAGCGGGCTGCTCGTCCGGGGTAACTTCCTGTTCCTCGATCGGCACCGGCTTCTGCGGCATCACCAAGGGGCCCTTGTTGCCGCAGGCACTGAGGCCCAGCAGCACGAAGGCCGCCGGGATGAGAATCAGGAAACGGGACGTCTTGTTCATGCCCCGGAGTATAGCCACTGGACCACCAAGTCCGAACCGCGCGCGTGCGCCGTTCAGCGTTCGCCCGGCGGCAGGGGCCGCAGCCACAGCCACAGGCAGACGCAGGCCATGATGCTGATGGAGGTCCATTTCACCCAGGCCAGCGGCACGCACCACAGGGTGATCAGGGCGCAGGCCAGCATGGTCAGGCTGGCCATCCACTTGCCCTTGCGGCTTACCGCGCCGTGCGCCTGCCAGTCGCGGATGGCCGGGCCGAAGCGCGGGTGGTCCAGCAGCCAGCGGTGCAGCCGCTCGGAGCCATGCGAGGCCGCCCAGGCCGAAATCAGCACGAACACGGTGGTGGGCAGGCCGGGCACGAAAATACCGACGATGCCCACCCCCAGGCTCACATAGGCCAGCAGCCACCACGCCCAGCGCAGGCGCGGCGGGCGTGGTTGGCGGGGCGGTGGCGTCTCAGGCATGACCACAACCCTGCTGCATCAATCGGCCAGGCCCAGCTGCCACAGCACGAAGGCGAAGGACTCGGCCTGTTCCTTGTAACGCTGGAAGCGACCGGACTTGCCGCCGTGGCCGGCTTCCATGTTGGTGCGGAACACGATGGGCGCGGTGCCCGTATTGACGTCACGCAGCTTGGCTACCCACTTTGCCGGTTCCCAGTACTGCACCTGCGAATCCCACAGGCCGGTACCTACGAACAACGACGGGTAAGCCTGAGCGGTGACGTTGTCGTACGGCGAGTACTTGAGCATGTAGTCGTAGTAAGGCTTCTGCTCCGGGTTACCCCACTCGTCGTACTCGTTGGTGGTCAGCGGAATGCTGGCATCGAGCATGGTGGTGACCACGTCGACGAACGGCACCTGCGCCACCATCACCCGGTAGTCGCCCGGCGCCTGGTTGGCCACGGCGCCCATCAGCAGGCCGCCGGCGCTGCCACCCGAGGCCGCAACGCGGTCCTTGGCGGCATAGCCCTGTGCCACCAGCGCGCGGGTCACGTCGACGAAGTCGTTGAAGGTGTTCTGTTTGTGCAGCAGCTTGCCGTTGTCATACCAGCTGCGGCCCATCTCCTCGCCACCGCGGATATGCGCGATGGCGTAGACCACGCCCCGGTCCAGCAGGCTCACCACGCTCTGGTTGAAGCCCGGGTCCATCGACATGCCGTAGCTGCCATAGGCGTACTGGTACAGGGCGGCGGTGCCGTCCTTCTTGAAGCCCTTCTTGTAGACCAGCGACACCGGAATACGGGCGCCGTCACGGGCGGTGACCCAGACGCGCTCGGTTTCATACTTGCTCGGGTCGTAACCGATCACCGGCTGCTGCTTGAGCAGGCGGCGCTCACCGGTCTTGACGTTGAGTTCGTAGGTGGTGGCCGGCGTGGTCAGCGAGGTGTAGGTGTAACGCAGCCATTCGGTTTCGGGTTCGGCATTGACCGACAAGCCCATCGAGTAGGCCGGCTCATCGGCCTTGACGAACTCGCTGCGGCCGTCCGCAAACAGCAGGCGCACGCGCTCCAGCGCTTCGGCGCGCTCGGCGATGGCGGTATAGCCGTCGAACAGCTCAAAGCCTTCAATCAGCACCTGCGGATCGTGCTTCACCCAGTCCTGCCACTGCTTGCGGCTGGTGGCGCCTTCCGGGGCGGTAACCAGCTTGAAGTTGGTGGCGCCATCGGCATTGGTGCGGATCACCCACTGGCCGTTGTAGTGGTCGGCGTCGTATTCCACGTCGCGCTCGCGCTTTGCCAGCACGGTGAACTCGCCCGGGTTGGCGGCCGAGGTGTAACGCAGCTCGGAGGACACAGTGCTGTCCACGCCGATGGTGATGAAACGGTCGTCGCGGGTGCGGCCGATGCCCATGTAGAAGCTGTCGTCCTTCTCCTCGTAGACCAGCACATCGGCGCTGACCGGGGTGCCCAGCACGTGCTTCTTGACGCGGACGGTGAGCAGGGTTTCCGGATCGTTTTCGACGTAAAACAGCGTGCGGTTGTCATCGGCCCAGACCACATTGGCCGACACGCCTTCGATCACGTCGTCCAGCATCTTGCCGGTGCCCAGGTCCTTGATGCGGATGGTGTACTGGCGGCGGCCAACGGCGTCTTCGGCGAAGGCCAGCAACTGGTTGTCGCGGCTGATGTCCATGTCGTCGATGCCAAAGTAACCCTTGCCTTCGGCCAGCACGTTCAGATCCAGCAGCACTTCTTCCGGTGCCTGCATATCGCCCTTGCGGCGGGCGTGGATGGGGTAGTCCTTGCCGGTTTCGTAGCGGGTGTAATACCAGTAGCCGCGCTCACGGTACGGCACGCTGGCATCGTCCTGCTTGATGCGGCCGACGATCTCGGCGTAGAGCTTGTCCTGCAGCGGCTTGAGCGGCGCCATCAGCGCATCGGTATAGGCGTTTTCGGCGTTGAGGTAGGCCAGCATCGCCGGCTCCTTGCGCGCGTCGTCACGCAGCCAGTAATAGTCGTCCTCGCGCTGTGCACCGAACGGTGCGGTCACCGTGTGCGGGCGCTTTTCAACATCCGGCGGGGTGGGCTGGGAAGCGGCGGCGGTATTGATCATCAGGCTTGCAACCAACAGGCAAAGAAAGGGTTTCATCAGGTTCGCTCCGGAACAGCGGTGGTGCATCCAGTGCAACAGCGCACAGTGTGCCATGCCCGGCGCTTGCGCCGTTGCCATCAACGCCGCCTATCATGCAGGCATGAACACGCCCCACGCCCCGCAAGCCCCCTATAGCCGCCGCAGTCAGGAGATCGCGCCCTTCCACGTCATGTCGTTGCTGGCCCGTGCCAACGCACTGGAGCAGCAGGGCCACGACGTGATCCACCTGGAGATCGGCGAACCCGATTTCACCACCGCCGAACCCATCATCCGTGCCGGCCAGGCTGCGCTGGCCGCCGGGCACACCCGCTATACCGCCGCACGCGGCCTGCCCGCCCTGCGCCAGGCCATCGCCGGCTTCTACGGCCAGCGCTACGGTCTGGATATCGACCCGGAACGCATCCTGGTAACCCCCGGCGGCTCCGGCGCCCTGCTGCTGGCCTCCAGCCTGCTGGTCGACCCGGGCAAGCACTGGCTGCTGGCCGACCCCGGCTACCCCTGCAACCGGCATTTCCTGCGCTTGGTGGAAGGCGCGGCACAGCTGGTGCCGGTGGGGCCGGACAGTGGCTACCAGCTGACCCCGGAATCGATTGCGGCCAACTGGAATTCGGCCAGTGTGGGGGCGCTGGTGGCGTCGCCTGCCAACCCGACTGGTACCACGCTGGATGCCGGGCAGTTGGCTGGCTTGTCGACGGCGTTGAAGGAACACGGTGGGCACCTGGTGGTGGATGAGATCTACCACGGGCTGACCTATGGCTTTGATGCACCCAGCGTGCTGGAAGTGGATGACGAAGCGTTCGTGTTGAACAGCTTCTCCAAATACTTCGGCATGACAGGTTGGCGCCTTGGCTGGCTGGTGGCGCCGCCGCGTGCGGTGCCCGAGTTGGAGAAGCTTGCGCAGAACCTGTACATCAGCGCGCCGTCGATGGCGCAGCATGCTGCCTTGGCGTGTTTCGAGCCCGAAACGATTGCCATCTTCGAGCAGCGGCGGGAGCAGTTCCAGCAGCGGCGGGATTATCTGTTGCCGGCGTTGCGTGCGCTTGGGTTCCGGATTGATGTGGAGCCGCAGGGTGCGTTCTATCTGTACTGCGATGTGAGTGCGTTCACCGATGACGCGCAGGCGTTCTGTGCGCACTTTCTGGAGACCGAGCATGTGGCGTTTACGCCGGGCTTGGATTTTGGGAACTACCGCGCCAACCAGCATGTACGGATTGCCTATACGCAGGATGTTGGGCGTTTGCAGGAGGCGGTGGCGCGGATTGGGCGGGGTTGGAGAGCTGGCTGGCTGGGAAAGTTGGCTGAGAGCTGAGAGCTGAAAGCTGAAAGCTAAAGGCACCCCTCCCCAGCCCTCCCCTTCGCCTGCGGCGAAAGGGAGGGAGCAGAAGCAACGCCTCAAGCGGCAATGAGGGGGGCTTTGGCTTTGGCTTTGGCTTTGGCTTTGGCTTTGGCTTTGGCTTTGTCTTTGGCTTTGGCTTCGGCTTCGGCTTCGGCTTTGGCTTCGGCCTCGGTTTTGATCTTGGCTTGGGTTGTTCCTTCTCCCGCTTGCGGGGGAAGGTGCCCGGAGGGCGGATGGGGGGGCGCTTTTGAGCTTTTGAAATTCCTACCGCAATTCACTAACTAGACTCCGCCCTGCCCTCACCCCAACCCCTCTCCCGCAGGCGGGAGAGGGGCTTAAGCCGAAGCAAAGCAAAGCGGAGCAAAAACAAACGCCACCTTTCGGTGGCGTTTGTTTTGCATCACTTCAAAACGAAAACAACTTCAAACCAAGCATCACTTCTTGCTCAGCTGCTCCCACAGGAAGCTGTAAGCCAGTGCCGACATATGCGCAGCCTGCGCATTGTTTGCCGCGCCACCGTGGCCGCCTTCGATGTTCTCGTAGTAGGTCACGTCCTTGCCTGCGTCGATCATCTTGGCCGCCATCTTGCGGGCGTGACCCGGGTGCACGCGGTCATCGCGGGTGGAGGTGGTGAACAGCACCGGCGGGTAGTTCTTGGCCGGGTCGAACAGGTGGTAAGGCGAGAAGGTCTTGATGAATTCCCAATCGGCCGTGTCCGGGTTGCCGTACTCGGCCATCCACGAGGCACCAGCCAACAGATGGCTGTAGCGCTTCATGTCCAGCAGCGGTACCTGCACCACCACTGCGCCAAACAGCTCCGGGTACTGGGTGAGCATGTTGCCGGTCAGCAGACCGCCGTTGCTGCCGCCCTGCACGCCCAGGTGCTTGGCCGAGGTGATGTTGCGGCTGACCAGATCCTGCGCCACCGCTGCCATATCCTCATACGCCTTGTGACGGTTCTGCTTCAGCGCCGCCTGGTGCCAGCGCGGGCCGTACTCGCCACCGCCACGGATGTTGGCAACGACATACACGCCGCCCTTGTCCAACCAGGCGCGACCCATGCCGCCGGAATAACCCGGGGTCAGCGAGATTTCAAAGCCACCGTAGCCGTACAGCAGGGTCGGGTTGGAGCCGTCCAGCTTCATCGCCTTGTCGTGCACCACGAAGTAGGGCACGCGGGTGCCGTCCTTGCTGGTGGCGAAGTGCTGCTCGATCACCTTGTCGCTGGCGTCGAAGAACGCCGGCATGGTCTTGAGCACTTCCGGCTGCTTGCCGATTTCGGCCAGTGCCAACGTGGTCGGGGTCAGGTAGTCGGTGACGGTCATCCACACCGCGTCGCTTTCATCCGCGTCCACCGCGCCAACACCAATCGTGCCGAAAGCCGGTGCACCGGTGAAATCGCTGGAAACCCAACCATCCTTGCCATGGGTCAGTACTTTCAGGCGATTCTTGACGTCGTCCAGCACGTTCAACACCACGTGCGACTTGGTCCAGGTGGTGCCGGCCAGCGAAGTGGTCTCGGTGGGGGCGAACAGCACGTCGAACTCGCGCTTGCCGGCCATGAAGTCATCAAACTTCGTTGCCAGCAGCGAGCCGGCAGCGTAGGTCTTGCCACCTACAGTCCACGGCTCACGCAGTTCCAGGGTCAGCCATTCGCGGCGCACGCCCTTTTCGGCCGAGTTCGGCGCGTCGACCTTGGTCAACTTGCCATCGGCGCCGATAAGGAACAGTTCGTTGTTGTAGAACGCAATCGTGCGGCTGACGAAGTTGCGCTCGAAGCCCGGCGTGTCGTCATGCATCGCCGCGATGTACATGTCTTCCGGCTTGCCCTCATACACCGGGGTAGCGGCGGTGATCGGGGTGCCGCGCTGCCAGCGCTTGACCACGCGCGGGTAACCGGAGGTGGTCATCGAGCCCGGCCCGAAGTCGGTGTAGACGAAGACGTTGTCCTGGTCGATCCAGCCCAGGCCGCCCTTGGCCTCGGCGCGGAAGAAACCGTCCTTGATCCAATCCTTCCTGGAAATGTCGAACTCGCGGGTGACATCGGCGTCAGCGCCGCCGCGCGACAGCGCGATCAGGCAGCGGTTGTATTCCGGGCGCAGGCAGTTGGCGCCATGCCATACCCAGTTCTCACCCTCGGCCTTGTTCAGCGCGTCCAGGTCCAGCACGGTTTCCCACAGCGGCTCGGCCTTGCGGTATTCCACCAGGGTGGTACGGCGCCACACGCCGCGCTCGTGCTGCTTGTCCTTCCAGAAGTTGTAGTAATAGTCGCCAATCTTCTCCACACCCGGGATCTTGGCGTCCGAATCCAGTACCTCGCGGATGCCGGATTCCATCGCCTTGAACTGTGGGGTCACAGCCAGGCGGCCTTCGGACTTGGCGTTCTGCTCCTTCACCCAGCCCAGCTGTTTGTCGCCGGTGACGTCTTCCAGCCAGGCGTACTTGTCCTGGGAATCGTCAGCGGCCATGGCGGCCCCGGCCAGGCCGGAAGAAAGCAGACCTGCCACAAGGCAGGCGGAGGTGAGTCGAGACATGTTGGCTCCATGCGGTCATAAGCCGCGAACGCTAGCACAGGCCCTGCCCCGCCCCCACGTGTCGAAGGTCAGGCCGCCTGTGGCAGACGGCGCCGGGCCGGCGGGCGGCCACGGGTAGCCTGCGGGCCGCGCTTACGCGGCTTGGCGTGGCGGTTCCGCCAAGCTGCGGGTAGGCGAAAGCGGTACAGCGCCCACCACGCGGACAGCGGCATCCCCAGCAGCCACAGCGGCAACCAGCCGATCCACTGGCTGTGGCCGCGGGCCGCCGGCCACACCAGCACCAGCGCCAGACCGGCCAGCGCCGCCTGCCTGACGCAGCGCAGCACGCGCGGATCAGGCGCTTCTGGCGCGTTACGACGGGATGACGATGCAAGCGGCTTGGTCATGACGTTCTCCGGCAACATGGCTGTGTTGGAGTGCATCCTCGGCGGCCGCCATCTCACAGACTGCGACCTGCCATTGACGCGCCCATCGCTGCCCGTCGAACATGCTGCCCTGACCTTCACTGGTGCCCTGCCCGCAATGCGACCCATTCCCGTTTTCCTGTCTGTCATGTTGTTGAGCCTTGCCCTGCCGCTGATCCCGGCCCACGCGCAGGAGGCTGCCCCGACGGCAACGACGGTGGAGGAAGGAATCGCCGAGGGCCCGATTGACCTGCAGCGCTTCATGGGCCGCTGGTATGTGATTGGCCGCGTGCCCAACTTCGTCGAGCGCGGCCATGTGGCCAGCGTCAACACCTATACCTTGCGCGACGACAACAAGGTCGCCATCCACTACCAGTTCCGCGAAGGCTTCGCCGAGCCGGAAGAGGAAATAGATATCCGCGCCAAGGTTGACGAAGACAGCGGCAACCGCCGCTGGCGCACCTGGTTCTACCGCGTGGTGCCCACCCACACCCGCATCCTGGAAGTGGCGCCGGATTATTCCTGGGCATTGATTGGCTACCCAGGCCGCGAAATGGCGTGGATCTTCGCCCGCGAGCCGGACATGGACAACGCCACCTACCGCCAGCTGGCCACCCGTCTGCGCGACAAGTACGACGTCAACACCGACAAGCTCAAGCGCGTGCCGCAGCATCCACAGCAGGTGGACAAGCTGGGCTTTGAAGTGCCGAACAAGAAGTAAAAGGCTGCTCATGTAGTGCCGAGCCATGCTCGGCAAGGGGCTTTCCCCGCTGCCAATTCGGATGTGGGACCTGTGGGAGCGGCGTAAGCCACGAAGCTGGCATTCCGGCAGCCCAGCGAAGAGCCAACCCCTCCCCAACCCTCCCCTACGCCTTCGGCGCAAGGGAGGGGGCAAAACCGTAGTGCCGAGCCATGCTCGGCAGGCTTTACCGATAACGCCCCAGCCGAGCATGGCTCGGCTCTACAGGTGCAGCTTCAGGGCCGGCGTGATCACGCTGTTGTAGGAGCGGCGTAAGCCGCGAAACTGGGGGAAAACGACGGCTACACAGCCAAACCCAGAGCCCCCCATCCGCCCTGCGGGCACCTTCCCCCGCAAGCGGGAGAAGGGACGAGGTTTGCTGTAATCCCAAAGTTTCGCTGCAGTCTCGCCGGACAGGTAACGCCCGAGCCGAGCATGGCTTGGCTCTACTTGGATTGTGTGTGATGCCCCAGCCGAGCATGGCTCGGCTCTACCTGGATTATGCATAACGCTTCTGCCGAGCATGGCTCGGCTCTACAGGTGCGGGGTCAACCGCCGGGCTTGGCGGTTTCTATCACCACGCCCATCTGCTTGCCGGCTTCGGCCAGCCTGACCTTCTTGCCGTCGCTGCGGGCAATCAGATAGTCGGCCGCTACCCAGCCACTCTTGCCATCGGCGCGCACGTTGCACCATTGCAGATCGGCCAGGCAGCGCTGCACTTCCACCGTGGTACCTACCGGCAGCACCGCCAAGCGCTCGGCGCGCTGGTCCGGTGCGCTGCGTAGGTTCAAGCCATTGCTGACCTGGGCGGCGGGCTCATTGATGCGCGGTTGGAACCACAGAACCGCGCCGATGATGGCCGCGCAGGCTGCGACGCGGGTGATTAGCCGGGGCATGTCGTATAGATCGGGGAATACGTGCCCCCAAGCTTGATCCTCATCGCCCCGGCTGACCAGCCCTGGCCGTGGCCGGTGTTCAGGCAGTCATGCCGTTATGCCGCAACAAGGCATCAATCTGCGGTTCACGGCCACGGAAGGCGCGGAAGTTCTCAGCGGCGCTGCGACTGCCACCGCGCGACAACACTTCGTCGCGGAAACGGGCACCGGTTTCAGTCAATTCAGCCGGCGCCTCCTCGAAGGCGGCATAGGCGTCGGCACTGAGCACCTCGGCCCACTTGTAGCTGTAATACCCGGCCGCATAACCGCCCGCGAAGATATGGCTGAACTGGTTGGCAAAGCGGTTCCAGGCCGGCGGGATGTTCACCGCCACCTCGTTACGCACGCGCTCCAACAGCTGCAGCACGGTTTCCTGTTCAGGCTGGTACTGGCTGTGCAGCAACATGTCGAACAGGCCGAACTCCAGCTGGCGCACGGTGAACATGCCGCTCTGGAAGTTCTTGGCCGCCAGCATCTTGTCGAAAAGTTCGCGCGGCAGCGGCGCGCCGGTATCGACATGCGCGGTCATCGCCCGCACCTGTTCCCACTCCCAGCAGAAGTTCTCCATGAACTGGCTGGGCAGCTCCACCGCATCCCATTCCACACCATTGATGCCGGCAACTGCCAGCTCGCCGATGCGGGTCAGCAACTGATGCAGGCCGTGGCCCATTTCGTGGAAGACGGTGGTGACTTCGTCGTGGCTGAAGGTTGCCGGCTTGCCGTCATTGCCGCGGCCAAAATTGCAGACCAGGTAGACCAGCGGCGTCTGCACGCCAGCTGCAGTGACGCGACGGTTGCGGCAGTCATCCATCCACGCACCGCCACGCTTGCCTTCGCGCGCGTACAGGTCCATGTAGAACTGGCCGACCAGCGCACCATCGGCGCCCACCAGGCGATAGAAGCGCACGTCTTCGTGCCAGACCGGCGCGCTGTCCTGCTCGACCTTGAGGCCGTACAGACGCTCGATCACGCCGAACAGGCCGGCCAGCACCTTCGGTTCGGTGAAGTACTGCTTCACTTCCTGCTCGGAATAGCTATAACGCGCCTGCTTGAGTTTCTCGGCCACGTAGGCAAGGCCCCAGGCCTGCAGTTCGTCCATGCCCAGCTGTTCGCGGGCGAAGGCCTCCAACTCGGCGCGGTCGCGCTGCGCATAGGGCTTGGCACGTGCAGCCAAGTCACGCAGGAAGCTCAACACCTGCGTTGCATCGCTGGCCATCTTGGTGGCGATGGAATACTCGGCGTAATTGTCGAAACCCAGCAGTACCGCCAGTTCGGCGCGCACGGCGAGAATGCGATCGATATTGCCGGTGTTGTCCAACGCGGCGTCGCCGAACTCCGATGCGCGCATGGCATGGGCGCGATACAGCTGCTCGCGTAGCGCGCGGTTGTCGGCGTAAGTCTGCACAGGCAGGTAGCACGGCATCTGCAGGGTCAGCTTGTAACCGTCGCGGCCATCCTTCTGCGCGGCCGCGCGGGCGCTGGCAATCACATCATCGGGCAGGCCCAGCAGGTCGTCGGCCACATCCACGTACAAGGCAAACGCGTCACCGGCATCAAGCACGTTCTGCGAGAACTTTGCCTGCAACCCGGACAGTTCTTCCTGCAATTCAGCGAAACGCGCCTTGCCTGCGTCGTCGAGCTCCGCACCGCCCAGGCGGAAATCGCGCAATGCGTTTTCCAGCGCCTTGCGCTGTGCTTCGCCGTAGTTGGTGGCTTCCGGCGCGGCGGCCAGTAGTTTGTACTGCGCGTACAGCGCCGGGTTCTGAGCGACCGAACTGCCGAAGCGGCTGATCTTCGGCAGATTGGCGTTGTACGCCTCGCGCAGCTCCGGCGTATTGACCACTGCCTGTAGATGCGAGACCTGGCCCCAGGCGCGATACAGCCGCTCGGTGGCATCGTCCAGCGGCACCACGAACGCCTCCCAGCTCACCGGCGCCACGGTCTCGGCGGTTTTCACTGCGGCTTCGGCCTCGGCCAGCAGGGTGTCGATGGCCGGGGTGACGTGTTCGGCACGGATCGCGTCAAACCGCGGCAGGCCAGAGAAATCGAGCAGGGGATTGGGGGTGTTCACGGCATTCCTTCAAACAGTTCCGGCTGCGCCGGTATCAGACCTGATATGGCGACGCTTCCAACCAGGCACAAGGCAGCTCCGGCATGCCCTGCCCGGCCACGGCGGTAGCCACCACCGCATCGGCGCTGGCTACCTCGATGCCCTGCTGGGTGTACCAGTCCGGGTTGTAATAGCTGTGCGCGTAGCGTTCGCCGGCATCGCACAGAATGCTGACGATGGAGCCGTCACGGCCGGCCTGGCGCATCTGCTGCGCCGCATACAGCACGCCGATGAAATTGGTGCCGGTGGAACCACCGACGCGGCGCCCCAAAGTGGCGCTGACATGACGCATCGCGGCCAGGCTCAGCGCATCACTCACCTTGACCATCGCATCCACGCAGGTGGGGATGAAACTGCGCTCAACGCGCGGGCGGCCGATGCCTTCCACGCGCGAACCGCCTTCGCAGGTCATCGTGCGCCAGTCGCGGCCTTCCAGCGCGGCGCAGTAGCCGTCGTAGAAGATGGACACTTCCGGATCGGCGCAGAGGATGCGGGTGTCGTGCCGGCGATAGCTGACGTAACGGCCCAGGGTAGCGGCGGTGCCGCCGGTACCGGGGCTGCAGACGATCCATTCCGGCACCGGATGCGGCTCCTCGGCCATCTGCTTGAAGATGGACTCGGCGATGTTGTTGTTGGCGCGCCAGTCGGTGGCGCGCTCTGCGTAGGTGAACTGATCCATGAAGTGGCCGCCGGTTTCGCGTGCCAGTCGCTCGGATTCGCAGTTCAGGTCACAGGCACGCTGCACCAGATGGCAGCGGCCACCGTGGAATTCGATGGCGGCGATCTTTTCCGGCGAAGTGCTGGCCGGGATCACCGCGATGAACGGCAGGCCCAGCAGGCGCGCGAAGTAGGCCTCGGACACGGCGGTGGAACCGCTGGAGGCCTCGATCACCGGGCGGCCCTCCAGCAGCCAGCCATTGGCCAGCGCGTACAGGAACAGCGAACGCGCCAGACGGTGCTTGAGGCTGCCGGTCGGGTGGCTGGATTCATCCTTCAGATAGACATCGATACCCGGGAAACCGGGCAGATCGACGGGAATCAGATGGGTATCGGCCGAACGGTTGTAGTCGGCTTCAATCTTGTGGATGGCCGCCGCCACCCAAGCACGCTGGGACATGGATCGCCACTTCATTGGTGAAAGCTGGAGTGGATTCTACTTGCTTGGGTTGCCTGGGGATTGGCAATAGCTACTGCCAGAGCCTTACCCCTCCCCAGCCCTCCCCTGCGCCTGCGGCGCAAGGGAGGGGGTAGAAGCGCCGGCGTCGTCAATTGATCGGGGAGGACGCACCTCCTCCCTTCCTGCGCAGCCGCAAGGGGGTTGCGGCCCTCGTTGAGTTGGCCGATGCCGGCTTCTACCTCCTCCCTTGCGCCGCAGGCGCAGGGGAGGATTGAGGAGGGGTGCTTTGGCTTTGAGAGACGTAACAGAGCCGGTTCCACCCAGCCTGTATGCGCACCCGCTCTCCCCAACCATTCAGCCCAGCCCCTACTCAGGAATGTTATGGTTCAGCCTCGCTTCCAACCGCAAAGCCCGTGCCGCGTATCCTGCTGCCCCTGCTGCTGTGCCTGACCCTGATCGCTGGTGCGGTCGGTTCGGTGTGGTCTGCAACGGCGATGGCCATGCCGATGCAGGCGATGTCGATGGCAATGGAAGCCGGCGACAGCGCACACGACTGCTGCCACGAGCAGGAAGCCAACCTGCAGTGCGAGGCCGGCGACGCCGACAAGGCAGCCTCGCCCTGTGCCAGCGGTGACAGCTGCGACTGCAAACAGCATTGCAACATGCTGCCCAGCGTCGCGATGACGCGGCTTGCACCAATGCGCCATGCATTGGCGCCGATGCCGGCACTGCCCTCCCGCGACGACGTGGCCCCAGGCCAGCTCAACCGCCCTCCCATCGCCTGAACCCGGCGCCTGTGCGCCCTGCAGATACCTGTGCCGTGGCCTTCGCCCTGGCGCATCCCTGATCTGTTCAGGACATGCAGCACCGCATCGTGATGCGGCTGCATGACCGGGAGTTCCACATGTCATCTGATTTTCTTTCCGACCCGCGCTCGGCGCTGTCGCGACGTCGTTTCGTGCAGGGCCTGGCCATTGGCGGCGTAGTTACCGGTGCCGGCCTGGCCCGCATTCCACAGGCTTTCGCCGCCGGTAGTGCCATGGCAGTGCCGCCGGTTGAGCTGCGCGGTACCGAACTGAGCCTTGCGATTGGCCGCTCGGCAGTCAATTTCACCGGCCGCACCCGCCCTGCCATCACCGTAAATGGTTCCTTGCCGGCGCCGATTCTGCGCCTGCGTGAGGGCGATACGGTCAACCTGCGCGTGGCCAATACGCTCACCGACGAAATGACCTCCATCCACTGGCACGGCATCCTGCTGCCGGCCAACATGGACGGTGTGCCGGGCTTGAGCTTCAACGGCATCGCGCCGGGCGAGGCCTACCAATATCGGTTCCAGCTCAAGCAGTCGGGCACCTACTGGTACCACAGCCATTCGATGTTCCAGGAACAGGCCGGCCTGTATGGCGCGCTGATCGTCGATCCGCTGGCACCGCCGCCGTACCACTTCGACCGCGAGCACGTGGTCATGCTTTCTGACTGGACCGACATGGATCCGACTGCGCTGTTCCGGCGCATGAAGAAGATGCCGATGCATGACAACACCTACCAGCGCACGGTCGGTGACTTCATGCGCGACGCGCGCAAGGACGGCCTGCGCGAGACGCTCAGCGACCGTGGCATGTGGGGCCGGATGCGGATGACGCCGTCCGACCTGTCCGACATCAATGCCCACACCTATACCTATCTGATGAACGGCACTGCGCCGGCCGGCAACTGGACCGGCCTGTTCCGCAGCGGTGAGAAGGTGCTGCTGCGCTTCATCAACGGCTCGGCGATGACGTACTTCGACGTGCGCATCCCCGGCCTGAAGATGACTGTGGTGGCCGCCGACGGCCAGTACATCCATCCGGTCAGCATCGACGAGTTCCGCATCGCCCCGGCCGAAACCTTCGACGTGATCGTCGAACCCACCGGCCAGGATGCCTTCACCCTGTTCGCCCAGGACATGGGCCGCACCGGCTATGCCTGCGGCACGCTCGCGACGCGACAAGGCCTGCAGGCACCGATTCCGCAGATCGATCCGCGCCCGCTGCTGACCATGAGCGACATGGGCCACGACATGGGCAGCCATGGCGACCATGCCGGCATGGAAGGCGGTTGCGGTGCCAACATGGGCGCCAAGGGTATGGAAGGCGGCTGTGGCGCCGCGATGGGCCACGATGCACATGCCGGCCATGGCGCGGCGGCGGGTGACAAGTCGCCCAAGCACAAGCCCAGCGAAGCCGGCAATCCGCTGATCGACATGCAGACCTCGGCCACCGAGCCCAAGCTCGACGATCCCGGCATCGGCCTGCGTGACAACGGCCGCAAAGTGCTGACGTACGGCGCGATGCGTTCGCTGTTCGAGGATCCGGACGGGCGCGAACCGGGCCGCGAGATCGAACTGCATCTCACCGGTCACATGGAAAAATTCGCCTGGAACTTCGACGGCATTCCGTTTGCCGGTGCTGAACCCATCAAGTTGAACTACGGCGAGCGCATGCGCATCGTGCTGGTCAACGACACCA
This sequence comes from Stenotrophomonas sp. STEN240, assembly GCF_056756175.1. Taxonomy (NCBI): domain Bacteria; kingdom Pseudomonadati; phylum Pseudomonadota; class Gammaproteobacteria; order Lysobacterales; family Lysobacteraceae; genus Stenotrophomonas; species Stenotrophomonas sp. STEN240. Next base: position 128,898 of record NZ_JBRRBO010000003.1, read on the forward strand.
TGATGCAGCACCCGATCCATCTGCACGGCGTATGGAGTGACCTGGAAAACGCCGACGGCGAATTCCAGCTGCGCAAGCACACCATCGACATGCCACCAGGCACCCGCCGCAGTTACCGCGTGCGCGCGGATGCGCTGGGCCGCTGGGCCTTCCACTGCCATCTGCTGTACCACATGGAAGCGGGCATGATGCGCGAAGTGAGGATCGACGCATGAAGACTTTCTCTCACTCGTTGCTGTTCATTGCTTTGGCCGCCAGTGGCAGCGCCTTCGCGCAGGACCCGCATGCGGACCACAGTGTGGAAGCAAAGCCGGCGGTGGATCCGCATGCCGGGCACAACATGCCCCAGACCAAGCCGGCTGATCCACATGCCGCGCATCGCAGCCATGGCGAAAAGGCCAAGTCGGCTGATCCACATGCAGGCCATGCCATGCCCAAGGCGGAAGATCATTCCAATCACGGCGCGGCAGTAGACCCGCACGCGGGGCACGCAATGCCGGCCGATCCGCATGCAGGCCATGCCATGCCCAAGGCGGAAGATCATTCCAGCCACGGCACGGCGGTAGACCCGCACGCGGGGCATGCAATGCCGGCCGATCCGCATGCCGGCCACAACATGCAGGGCAGCAGCGCCAGCGACGCACCACGCGAGCCAATCCCGACGCCTACCAGGCAGGACTTCGACGATGCCTTCCCGGTACTGAAGCCGCATGCCATGGAGCACGCACCGTCATTCAACAGCCTGGTGGTGTTCGACCACTTGGAAGCCTGGGACAACGCGCACGGCAGCGGTCAGGCCTGGGGCATTGATTCCTGGTTCGGCAATGACATCAACCGCCTGTGGATCCGCAGCGAAGGTGAGCGCAGTGAGAACGCGCTTGGCGACTGGTCGGTGGACGCGCTTTACGGGCATTCGATCTCGCCGTGGTGGGACGTGGTAGCCGGTGTGCGGCAGGACAACAACCGTGAATCGCCGGACCTGACCCGCGCTGCGTTCGGCCTGCAGGGCATGTCGCCGTACAAGTTCGAAGTCTCGGCGATGGCTTACATCGGCGGACCGCGCAAGGCCGAGCTGGCCTTCGAGGTCGAGTACGACGTGCTGTTGACCAACCGACTGATTCTGCAGCCGGTGGTGGAAGCCAGCATCGTTGCCGATGACGACCCGCGTCGTGGTGTGGGCAAGGGCTTGAGCAGCGTGGAAGCCGGCCTGCGCCTGCGCTACGAGATCACCCGCAAGTTCGCACCGTATGTGGGCTTCGTGCACGAGCGCGCGTTCGGCGATACCGCCGACCTGCACCGTGATGCCGGCGAAGGCGTGAGTGAATCGCGCTGGGTTGCTGGCGTGCGCTTCTGGTTCTGATCTGCCGTGATGGCGCCGCGTGTCGGCGCCATCCCTATTCTTCCTACAAGGAATGCATTCAATGAAATCCAGTTTCCAAACTGCGCTGATCGGCGCGATTGTCCTTGCTTCCATTTCCATCGCGCATGCGCAACATGCCGGGCATGAGCATCACGCGCCGGCTGCCAAGCCTGTTGCGAAGGCACCACAGGCTGATGCAGCGGCCGTTTTCACGCGCTTTGATGCCAACAAGGATGGCTTCATCAGCCGTGAGGAGCTGCCCAGCCGTCACCCGCTGCTGCCGCACTTCGGCATGAGCGACGGCAACCGCGACGGCAAGCTGGATGCCAAGGAATTCGAGCGCGGCTTGTCGATGCTGTGACGCCCTTTGCCGCACCCGCAAGTGGTCGGTGCGGTGAACTTCCCAAGGAATCAAGATCATGAAAATTCGTTCAAAGCCGATGTTATCGCTGTTGGTGCTGGCTACCGGTACCTTGCTGATCAGCGCCTGCAATGCAAGTCCGTCGGCTTCTGCGTCCGCAGCAGCTACGCCTACAGTTGCGGCGCCTGCAAAGACTGTTGAAGCGGCACCGGCCAGCAAAGCCTTGCCGCTGGTGGTTGTGCACAAGGACCCGAACTGCGGCTGCTGTGGCGGCTGGGCCGAGCATATGCAGGCAGCGGGTTTCCCGGTGCAGCTCAATGACACCAGCGACATGATGGCGGTCAAGCAGCGATTGGGAATCGGTGACGGCATGATGTCCTGCCACACCTCCGAGATCGACGGCTATGTTGTGGAAGGCCATGTACCGGTGGAAGACATAAAGAAGCTGTTGGCCGAGCGCCCGCAGGCGCGCGGCCTGGTGCTGCCAGGCATGCCGGTCGGTACGCCGGGGATGGAGTCGCCGGATGGTTACCGCCAGGCGTTCACGGTTGCTTTGTTGGGCAACGATGGTTCGTTGAGCGAGTTTTCAAAGCACGAGTGACCTGCGCTTGAAGCCCCTCTCCCGTTTACGGGGTGAGAAAGGCTGCTTGCGAACCAAAGGTTCGCAGCCATTCGAACGCCCTTGCGCTAGCGCAAGGGCCGGGGCGCGGAGCGGGGGTTGGGGTGAGGGGAAGCTTCCAGCTAAGCCAAGTCAAAAAGCTCCCCTCATCCGCCCTCCGGGCACCTTCTCCCGCAAGCGGGAGAAGGGAATACCCAAAGCGTAAGCCGAAGCCGAAGCCGAAGCCGAAGCCGAAGCCAAAGCCAAAGCCGAAGCCGAAGCCAAAGCCGAAACCAAAGCCAAAGCCAAAGCCGAAGCCGAAGCCAAAGCCAAAGCCAAAGCCAAAGCCGAAGCTAGAGCGAAAGCCGGAGCAACAGCAACAGCCAAAGCAACAGCAGCTACAACAGCTGCAGACCTCCGACATCTGCAGCCGCAACAGCCAGACCCGCAACTACTCAGATCTTGAAGTCATCAAACGCAACCCGCTCATCTGCAACACCCAGCTTGCGTAGCAGCTGCCTGGTGGCCGCCAACATCGCCGGAGGGCCACACAGGTAGAACTCGCAACCCGCCAGATCCGGATGTTGTTTCAACAGATTTTCATGCATCGCCTCATGCACACGGCGCGCATCACTGCCCTGCCCAGACCACACCGGATGCCAACTGAAGTTGGCATGCTCATGCGCCAGCTCCTGCATCTGCTCGACATAAGGGCAATCGCGCCCGCAACGGGCACCGTACCAATAGTGGATACGCTCGCCACCACCTTCATCCAGCCGCTGCTGGATCAGCGCACGTAGCGGCGCCATGCCTGCACCAGCCCCGATGAAGATCTTCTCCCGTTCGCTACCGCTGAGTGCAAAGTCGCCGAAGGGGCCGCTGTAGCGGACACGGTCACCCTCGCGCAGCGTATAGGCGTAGCTTGAACCCTTGCCCGGCGGATGCTTTCGATTCTCCTGCCAGCCCGGGCTGAAGCGCACCAGCAACACCAAGCCGCCGTCTGCGTTCGATACCGGCGTTGCCAGCGAATAGGAACGGCGTACCGCTGCCTTGTTCTGCAAGGCCGCAGGCAAGGACAGCGCCTTCCAGTCCTCGTCATGCTCGGCCGGGTGCCACACCGCACTGCGCGGCAATTCGTACTCGGGCACGTGCAGCTGCAGATAGCAGCCCGGCTGGAACCGGGTATCCGCCGCCTGCTCCGGCCGCAGGTGAATCTCACGCAGGAAGGGTGTCACCGCGACGACTTTCTCGACACTGGCCCAGTGCTCGGTCCACAGGCTGGCACCGCCGGCCACTTCTATCTCGATATCGTCATCCACCTGCAGGTTGCAGGCCAAACGGCATCCGACCTTGCGTTTGGCTTCAGGTACGTGCGCGCGGTCGGCCGCCGTTGCCTTGCCCGCTCCGGTACGCACACGCACCTCGCACAGGCCGCAGCTCTGGCCACCGCCGCAGTTGGAAGGTAGATGGATTCCTTCGCGGGCGAGTGCCACATAAACACTGTCGCCGCTGGCAACATCGACCGTGCGCAGATGCGCCCCGCCCGGCGCGTACACCATCAACTGCCGGCGCGAGCGCCAGCGACGCGGGATGAACTCCTGCAGGTGGAAGCTGGCAATCAACAACCACACGCCAGTCAGCGCCAGCCACAGGCCGCCAATGCCCATGCCCACTACCAGCGGGTTGTTGAAGTCGACCCTGCTGCTGTAATCCATGATGTGCAGCATCCAGAAGATATCGAACAGCCGCCACGTCGCGGTGCGGTGCTCCATCACCTGGCCGCTGTGTGCGGACACGTAGATGCTGGTGTCCTGCACATCACTGAAGTCCACGCGCCATACCGGATCGGGATTCGCGCGGGTTTCCAGGGTCTTCTGCAGATACTGCGGCGCTGCTGCAACACCATCACCGGCATACGCGGCCTGTGCGACTTTCGCCGCCACCGCCGCATCAATGGCGATGCGCTTGCCATCACGGGCATCGATGACCTCGGTGCCTTCCGGCGATTGCAGGCGGTACACCGGCTGTTGCAACAACCAGCCACTGTCCAGTGTCGCCACCTCGCCCTTGGCTGCAGCCAGCGCCACACTCGGGGACACTGTCGCGGCTGGCCACGCAGGATTGGCAACAACTGCAGCCTGCTGGGCGCTGCCTTCAATCTTTTCCGGGTCGAGCAGGCTCATCATCAAGCCACTGCCCAACCACAGCAGGAATTGCAGGCCGACAATCAGGCCCACCCACTTGTGCAGGGTCCGCATCCAGGGCGTCATGCGTTCCTCCGCTTGCCGAAGCTGTAGAACAACAACCAGATGCCGCTGAGTGCGAATACCAAGCCAACAATCGAGGCAACACGCAACAAGGTGTTGTTTACGTCCGTGCGGTTTTCATAATCCATGATGTGCAGCATCCACACGAAGTCGAACCCACGCCACAAATCGTGCCGACGCGCCAGCAGTTCGCCGCTGTCCGGTGACAGGTACAGCGTGGTATCGCCGCGACCGCTGAAATGCACAGCCCACATCGGCACCGGGCGGGTCTTCACTTCCGAAGGCGCACGGGTAATCCATTCCACCCGTTCCACTTCGCCCTCGCCTTGATACAGCGACTGAGCCAGCGCTATCGCCTGCTCACGATCCATCGGTGCCATGCGCTCGCCATTGGCAGCATCCACCAGGAATTTCTGTCTGCCCTGGCGGATTTCATAGACCTCGTGATCCAGCACATGCTTGAGCCGGAACGACTCCATCTGCGGGTAGCGCGCAGCCAGCACGTCGGCGCCTGCACGGGCACTCTGCGCCGGCAACGGCGTGCCATGCACATGGGCAAGGTGGTCGCCATGGATCACGTCCAGCGGTACCACGGTCATGTAGACGCCGCTGAGCATCCATAGCAGCGCCTGCACACCGATCACCAGGCCGATCCATTTGTGGGCACGGCGTGCCCAGAATGCGGGTTTCATCAACATCGTCCTCGTTCAATGACGCGCCCCGCCACTTGGCGACGGGGCGCATCCAGTCACCAGCGGTAGCCGATGCGTGCGTACCAGCGGCGACCCAGCAGGTCGTAGGTCATGGTATCGGTGTTGGCATCGGTATAACTCTGGATGAACGGCGGCTTCTTGTCGAAGACATTGTCCAGGCCCAGCGATATATCCAGCGCCTTGCTCACCGCGTACTTGAGCTGCAGGTTGTGATAGAACACCGACGGTGCGTGATCGCCGATGTCCCCACGTGCCGCGTTGATGTCTTCGGCGCGTCCGATGTACTGCGTACTCCAGGTACCCGACCACTGATCGCGCGATGCGCTCATCGACACCAGGCCGCGCCACTTGGCGTAACTGCCACGGCCGCCGGTGATCTTGCCCGCGTACTCGATCAGGTCCGCGCCGTCATACGGCCGCACGTCGTAACGCTGCAGGTAGGACACATCGGCGCTGACGCTGGCATCAAAGCCTGCCGCCTTGAATTCGTATAAGGCGCCGAAGTCATAGCCGGTGACATGTTCGTTGGCGGCATTGACCGGCTGCGAGGACAGGAAATCCACTTCGCCGGTGCGCGGGTTGCGGGTGAAGTTGCTGGCGTCGCAGAACGGATGCGCCAAGCCCGGCGTGTTGTAGCAGATGGCCAGCTTGGTGGAGCCGTCGATGCGCTGGATCGCGTGCTTGATGCGGATGTTGTAGTAGTCCAGCGTCAAGGTCAGGCCGGACAGGAACTCCGGCGTCCACACCACGCCGGCAGTGAACGAGGTGGCGTCTTCCGGCTTCAGGTCGGCATTGCCACCGGAGGTGGTGAGGATGGTATTGCCCGGCTGCACATAGCCGGCCGGCACGCCATAGGCCTGGCAGTTGTCACGCACCGTGGAGCCCGCCGGCAACGCCGACCAGTTGCTACAAGGGTCGGTAGTGGTCAGGTTGCCTTCGGCAACGCCACCAAACAGCTCCGGGATGTTCGGGATGCGGAACGCGGTGGCATAGGTGCTGCGTACTTTGAGCGATGGACTGACCTGCCAGTCCAGGCCGGCCTTGTAGTTGTAATCGCGGCCGAAAAGATCATAGTCCGAGGCACGACCTGCGAGGTTCAGGTAAAGCGAATCGGCGATGACGTTGTCCTGCAGCAGCGGGATGGCCAGTTCGGCGAAGACTTCCTTGGCGGTGTATTCACCGGCAATCGGGTCCTGCTGGTTGGTATTGCCGATGCCAAGCACGGTCAGTGGATCGGGATTGCGCCAGCCGCGTTCCTTGCGCACTTCCACGCCGGCGGCGAAGCCCACCCAACCGGCTGGCAGTTCGAAGATCTGCCCGCTCAGGTTGGCGGTGAAGCTCTTCTGCTCGTTGCCGCCGGTATCGCGCGAGGTGTAGAGGATGTAATCGAGCACTTCGCGGCTCAGGTCGCCATAGCCCAGATAATCGCCGCAGGGAATGGCCGCGCCCGGCACCGGGCTGCAGAGGCGGCGGTCCAGGGTCTGCTCGACACGATCAAGATTGGCAACATTGTCGGAGCCATCAACGCCGGTATTGCGGCCCCAGTTCAGGGCCGCCGACCAATCCCAGCCTGTACCGAAATGTCCCTTCACGCCCACCAGGCCACGGAAGGTATTCACCTCCTGCGAGAAATGGCGCGGGCCGGCTTCTTCCAAGCGTCGGCGCTGCAGCAGCAGGTCCTGCCCGGTTGGATTGGTCGGGTGATCGGCAGCGATGTTGATCGGCCGGTACACGCCCAATCCGCCGGGCGCAGCGAGCTGATCGGATTGGCGGTTGGTATACATCAGCTCGGTGAACACGCTGGTGTTCTCGCTGAGCTGGCTGTCGCCAAACACGCTCATGCTGATCCGCTTGATCGGATTGACCGCGTTGAGCGTGGGGTTGCCGTTGTAGTTGTGCTTGGCGGCCAAATACGGCTCGTAGAAATCGCCATTGCCACCCAGCACCTGGTTGAAATTGACCCGTCTGCCATCGGCCAGCAGCGCACGCCCACCCACCGTGGTGGAGCTGCCCGAGCACACCAGCTTGCCATCCACTTCGGCCAGGCCGCAGGGTGCACGCGAGCCCATGTTGACCGTGCCGCCTTCGGCATAGTTGATGCCAGCCATCAGCGAGCCACGCTCACTGGTGACACCCCAGGCCAGATCCGCGGCGGTTTCATCGCCATCGCCGCGTGTGGTCTGGCCGTATCGCACGGCAGCCTCGGCACCGTCAAAACCCTGCTTGGTGATGATGTTGACCACACCGGCCACCGCATCGGCGCCGTAGATGGCCGAAGCGCCGTCCTTGAGCACTTCCACGCGCTCGATCAGCGACACCGGAATCATGTTCAGATCGACCGAACTGTTGGCGCCGGTGCCGCCGTTGACGATGCGGCGGCCGTTGAGCAGCACCAGGGTGCGGTTGATGCCTAGCCCTCGCAGGTTGACCTGGGTGGTGCCGTAGCCGTTCTCGGCCCAGTAGGCATTGCTCTGGCTGCCGGCAAAACCAGCCGAGGCCGGCAGCCGCTGCAACAAGGTGTCAACCGAAGTAGCACCGGAGCGTTCAATGGCCTGTGCATCGATCACGCTGACCGGGCCTACGCCCGACAACTGCGCGCGTTTGATGTGACTGCCGGTTACCTGCACTGCGTCCAGCGTGCGCGCGGCTTCATTCGGGGGCTGCGCATCCTGCGCGTTGGCGGTGTGGACGGCGGCGGCACACAGCAGTGCACCAATGGCCGCAGCCAAGGCTTGGGGCTTCAAATACATGTTCTCTCTCGCTGGGGTTTTATCTCGTGGCGATAGCCGCAGTCGCGGGCGCGAGCACGGTTCACTGCAACGTCGTGGTGACGCGAGAACAACCGCTCAGACGATGGGAGGTCGGAAGACGCGGGAAAGCCTGCCAGCCGGCAGAACCAGCGCCGGCAATGGCGTATCGGCCGCTACCGGCGGGTGCGCGCCGGCGAACAACAGCGCCGTCGCGGGGGGATAGATGGTGAACACGCACAGGCATTCACAGCCCACGCTGTCGGCGCAGCTGCACTCGTCGGCGTGGGTGGCCGAAGCCGTTGTTCCCGCATGCGCGTCGTGGCCGTCGCCAGCGGTTGGCCTGCGTTGGGCCAGAGCACGCGGGGCCGGGTCACAGCTGGCACTGGCGGCACGGGTGATACCGGCAACGCTCGGAATGCCTTCCGCGTGCAGCACCATGCGCGTGCTCGCCCACGCACCGAGCACGCCTTCGACGGCGAGCACCAGCATCAGCAGCAACGGCAGCCACACACGGTAGGACATGGAAATCCGAACAGCCTCGTTATTTGTATATACATACAATGAATAACGCGACCAGAGAAAGCTTGTCAACCGCCGCTGGTCACGCCGTGCTACGTCTGTGCTGGCATCCCCTGCCACCAAACTGCGCAAGCCTTGCGCCAGCGTCGCTCCCGGCGCACATCCGGCAATGCATGTGCGCTTCATCAAAACGTGGGGAACAACGACTATCCTGCGACGCAGCATAGCCAGCGCGCGCGCAGCCGCCTAGCCATTGAAGGTATGCCGGTGATGATTTTTTGTATCGACGCATGCAAGCTGGGCTAGCGATTTCATATGCAACTTTTTGCATCGGCATTGCGCTGCGGCTGCAGCACATCGCACCTACCCCATTCATCGCAACAGGATTGCCCCCATGAGTCTTCAAACCCTTGTTCAACAGCCCGGCGTCGCCGCACAGGTGCCGGCCGAAACCAACGGCTTCGTGTTCAACCACACCATGCTGCGGGTCAAGGACATCCGCGCCTCGCTGGATTTCTATACCCGCGTGCTGGGCTTCCAGCTGATCGACCAGCGTGATTTTGCCGAGGCGCAATTCAGCCTGTACTTCCTGGCGTACGTGCCGGCCGGCGTGCAGGTGCCGCAGGACGACGCCGAACGTCGCCTGTGGATGGCCGGCATCCCCGGCGTGCTCGAACTCACCCACAACCACGGCACCGAGAACCAGGACGGCCCGGTCTACCACGACGGCAACAGCGACCCGCGCGGTTTCGGCCACATCTGCGTCTCGGTGCCGGACATCGAAACCGCCTGCGCGCGCTTCGAGGCCTTGAACGTACCGTTCCAGAAGCGTCTGAGCGATGGCCGGATGAAGAGCCTGGCCTTCATCAAGGACCCGGATGGCTATTGGGTGGAGATTATTTCCAATACCGTGCGGCCATGAGCCAACGCTGCTCCGATCAGGAAGACGCCGGCATTGCCGGCGTTTTTCTTAAACGCTTCCTTGTGGGAGCGGCGTAAGCCGCGAAGCTGACATTGTTGAAACAAACGTTTTCTGCAAGGTTAGATGATGTACGTGCTCCGCGGCTTACGCCACTCCTACACCGGGCCCGGCATTCGCCTTGCCAACGCGAGATCGGAAGCGCGTGTCCCGTTCAATGCTGCCCAGCGCAGCTATCGAGCAGGATGGGCAGCTACGATCCCCGCTTGCTGCTGACCTTGGGTGACAACAGTAGACTCAGAAGTGAGTGTCGATCTTCATCGACCGCAGCCACAGGCTCATCAGCCCGGCGCGTCCGCGTACGCCGAACTTGCGGAAGATGGCCGACACATAGGAATGCGTCGTGGATACCGCCAAACCGAGTTGGTCGGCAATCTGCTTTTCAGTGGCATCGGTGAGCAGCAAGCGCAGCACCTTCTTTTCATGCGGCGCAAGGTTGGCCCTGGCCAGCAGCGCCTGGCTTGCGGAGGGATCGCTGCAGCGTAACACGGTGACGTCGCGCGCAATGCCAATGCGCAGCTGCTGCGCCTGCAGCCAGCGGGCCGACCACATCACCTGCACTGCGTTGCCGTGCTTGTGCTGGTAGCGGTTCTCGAAGCCGGTGCGCGCCTGGCAGGCCACCACGCTGCGCGCTTCACGCAGGGTGCGATCCTGTTCCTCCGGTAACAGCAGGTCCAGCATCGACACGCCGATCACCTCACCGGGAAGATACCCAAACACGTCTTCACACGCGGCACTGGCGTAGGCGATGCGATTGCCCGCATCGACCATGAACACCGCATCCGGCAGCCGGTCATAAGCCTCGTACCCTTCGCCCAGCATGTTCCCCACCATGACGTCCCCCGTATCCAATGCCGAGGCGCTGCCCCAGATCCCCCTCAACGCGCTTGCTGCAGCCGCCTGACGACACACCGGCCTGCCCTCTTCGCCAAGCTGAAAGCGAAACGCAAGATAAGTCTTACTGTCCGCACAGACAACAAAAACCCGGCACTTGGCCGGGCTGAGTCCTGTTCTGATGCTGGCAGCGCTTGTTGGCCAGGCGCCTCAGCGGCTGCCCGCCATCCCCGCCATCCCCGGCTGACCGTGCGCATCGCTGCAGCGTCTGCCGGCGCATTGCTCCCGGTCCAGGTTGCTGTTGCCCGCAGCAGCGGCGCCCTTGCCGTAGGAAATGCGCAGGCCAACGCTATTGCTGGATGAACCGCTGCTGCCTTGATCGCGACCGAACAGCAGCGACAGCAGCCAGCCAGTGCGGGTCTGCAGCTCCAGGCCCGCCCCCAGTGTCAGCATGTTGTCGGCATAACTCTGCAGGTCCAGCATGTAGCCATTGGCCGTGGGCTGCTGCACGTAGTTCATCCATGCCTGGCCACTGTTGGACAGGGACTGTCGGTATTCCAGCTTCCAGAACGGGCGCAGCTCAAGGCCTTCGCCCTGCCAGCGGTAACTGCCGTCAAAGCCCAGCGCCACCCCGCTGTTATTGAGCGTCTGCCCGGCGTAGGTCAGATCGTAGATGCCTACGCCGTGCTCACGATACCCATCAAGACGGTTGCGGCTGCCGTCAAAGCGACCGTAGCCGGACAGTGCATAACGCCCGTGCTGCTGCTGATAGCCAAAGGTCAACGCAGCGAAACTCTGGCTGCCCTCACGCTGGCCCAATGCCATGGCATTGGCAGGGTTGCTCCAGCGGACGATATCGAAGTCCAAGCGCCCCTGCGCGACTATGCCATCAACAAATAGACGCTCGCCGGCACGCCACAAGGCGTACATCGCCAACGAGTACTGGTCTGCGTCCATTCGCGATACCGACGCATCAAAACGTGTGCGATTGCGGCCCAGGCTGGCAGCCATGCCGAGCAGACCGCTATCGCCGACGCTGCGGTCCAGCCCCAGGCTGATGCCATCGGTGTTGAAGTCAAAGCTTCCATTACGCGGGCCACTATTACCGAAGGTGGCGGTACCCGACATCCAACCACCCCAGCCACTTGGCATCGCATTGAAGCGATTGACCGACATCTGCAGTGGCAACGACATCCCCTGCCCGAGCTGATCTCCGGCATAGGCCAGGGTCAACGCAACCGACGAGGAATTGCCACCCGCCCGCACCTGCTGCAGGCGCGATTGGATATTGCCCAGCTGCACCCGCGCAAAACGCACACTGGCATCCACCTGCGCCTGCAGACTGCCACGTACCTCCGCGTCGGTAGTGGGGTCGGGACGGCCGTTGACCGTCAAGGTCAGGGCAACCTCGCCAGCGGCATAGCTGCCATCAGCAGCCTGGCGTGCCAGCAAGGTGGTGCTGCCAGGCCCCACCAAGGTCACCGTGCGTCCGTTGACGGTTGCCACCGTCGTATCGCTGCTGCTGAAGGCGAACGCGCCAAGGCTATTGCTGACCGGGTCGCTCAGATCGAAAGCCGGCTCGCCATGGGTTCTGCTCATTGCATTGCCCCATTGCAGGGAAGGCGTGGCCAATCCAATCAGCAGTTCGAACCGCTGCTGCTGCGCCGCGCTGTAAAGCGCGTCGCCCGGCTGGTCGGCTCGGAGCACACAGTTACCCGCAGCCAACATCATCACCCGGTCGCCGCTCACCGAACAGATCGCCGGCGTCGCGCTGGCAAACACCACCGCGCTGCTGGAGTTGCCACCGTTGGCCACTACCGTGAAGCTGGCGCCCTCGGCATACACCGGCGCAATTGGATCGGTACTGAAACCGGTGATTTCCTGTGCAAGTGGGTCGACCCGCAACGTGATCAACTGCACACCGTTGAAACCGTTGGCGTCGGTCACCTGGACGCTGAAACCATAATCCCCGGCTGCCTCGACGCGGCCGCTGATCTCACCATCTGCACTGATTTCCAGGCCCGGTGGCAACTGCCCACCGACCAGTTCGAAACGATAGGGCGCGGCACCGCCGGCAGGCTGCAGCACGTAGTGATACGTCTGCCCGCCTGTTATCGGCGGCAGACCGCCAATGTCCAGCGTCACGTCGGCGGCTGCCACCGCCAGGGTATATGGCCGTGTTGCCGAGAACGGACCCAGACCGGTACTCGCATCCGTGACGGTGACGCTGAAGTTGAAGCTACCGGCCTGCTTTGGGGTGCCCTGCAGCTTTCCATCCACGCCCAGACTCAGCCCGTCCGGCAGCTTGCCACCCGCTGCCAGTTCATAGCGGTAGGGCGCACTGCCACCGCTGGCGCTGAACACCTGCGCATAGGCACTGCTGCCCCGTGCCGCAGGCAGGCTCGCGGTATCAATCCGCAGCGTCGGTGCGTCGATGGTGATGTTCACCGCCGCTGCCGCTGACACACCGTAGAGATCAACCGCCGCATAGCTGAGCTGATCGCTACCGGCATAGCCTGCATCGGGCTGATAGTCGATACCCATGCCACTGACCACGGCAGTCCCATGCGCTGGTGGTGAAACGATGCGTACCTCGCTTGCCGCCCCGCTGATGGTGAGCGCGATGGGCGTCACCGGCGCCCCATAGGGCACCGCGACGGCAACCGCAGCGACCGACACCGCTGGCGTCGTGCTGATCGCATTGGAGCTGCTGGAGGGCATGCTGGCACCGGCACTATTGCTGGCGGTGACCGTAAAGGTATATGTGGTGCCCGGACTCAAACCGGTAACACTGAGCGGGGATGCCGTGCCTACGAAGCGGGCGCCGGGCACTGCTGGCGATGGAATGACCTCATAGTCCACCGTTGCCGTACCACCATTGAATTGCGGCGTGAAACCCACACTGGCACTGTTGGGAGGCAGCAACTTCGCCACGGGATGAAGCGGTACCGATGGACTGACCGCAACCACCTCTATCCGCTTCGAAAGATCCGCTGCCGCCAGCCAGGTCGCATCGCCTGCTTGGCGGATGATCAGATCGCAGTTCCCCGCCACCTCGAGCAATATGTGTTGATCTGCATCAACGGTGCACACGGCAGGCGTGGTCGATTCAATTGATACGGGCAACGCCGAGGTTGCCACGAAGTAGTAACTACCAACATGCCCGGTGCCTGCGGCATGACGATTGCCCAAGGTGTCGGTGATGGACTGCGGTCGCTTGGGCGTGGTGACCGCCGCAGACAGGGCCGAAGGCGCGCCGGTCCCCACCGAATTGATCGCTGCCACGGTGAATGCATAGCGCGTATTGGCGAGCAGGCCGGTAAGCAGTGCTGGCGAAGCAGCAACCCGCGTGGTGATACTGCCCGGCATCCTGGTAACCAGATAGCCCGTCACCGTGGCACCACCATTGGATGCCGGTGCAGTGAAATCAAGCTGCACGCCGTCCCACGTCATGGCCAGCGCAGCTCCGATGACGGGCGCGCCCGGCATACCGGCCTGCAGCGGAATCTGCGCGGTCACCGCTTCCGCCGCTTGCCACTGGGCATCACCGGGCTGGTTGAAGGTCACCTCGCAGTACGGCCCCAATGCGGTGATGACCAGTGTTCCATCTGCTTTTGCGGTGCACGCTGCAGGTGTTTGCACGGTGAGCACCAATGGCAGGCCCGAGCTGGCCCGGGCAAGTGTGGACACCTGCAGGACGTCGCCCACGCGCACCACACCGCCACGCGGCAGCAGCTCGATACTCTGCTGATGTTTGGTACTGACCGGCGCAGACGCGGCCGATGCGGCGCCCACACCCACCTCGTTGATCGCCGCAACCTGGAAGGTATAGGTGCTGGCAGGGCTGAGCCCGCTGACAGCAATCGGCGCGCTGGTGCCCGTGAACGGACTGCCGGATACCGCGGGCATCACCATCACCTGGTATCGACTGATGGCCGCGCCGCCATCGTCTACGGGCGGTGTGAATCCCACCGTGACACTGCTCAGCGAGGTCACCGTGACCGCCCCGATCGTCGGCGCGCCAGGCAGACGCGGCACTGCCACCGTGTGGATTCCGGCTTTGCTGAAGGCGGCCACCGGGTTTCCTGCCTTGTCGACGATGTGATCACCGCCTTCAACACGCAGGCCAAGCGTGCCGTTGCCATACAGGCCGAAGACGGTGACATTCACCGCATTGCCGCTGGAGACGGAGGCACCGATACTGGTGAAGCCCACCGAGCCACTCGATAGCGGCATGAAATCGCCGCTGTCGATGTCATGCACCATTTCACCAAAAGCAACGGCAAACGTAACCGCGGTCGCGCCCGCAGCGGGTGTTCCGATCACGTTGATCGCAGTCACCAGCGGTGCAATTGCGTCCACACTCACCTTGTCGTTGCTGGTGGCGGAGCGGCTATTGCCCGCATCATCAACAACCGTGGCCACCACCCCTGCACTGGTGGTATCAATGGCTTTGGCGACGATGACATACGCTGCCGTCCACTTGCCGGCAGCGTTGTTGGCCGCCACCTTGCCACCCCCAAAAGCGCTGAAATCAAGCCGGACGGAGGCGATGGTGTCGAGGTTGTTGTCGCCGCCTGCGCCGCCATCCCAACGCGCGGTAACCGTGTCGCCGATCCGGTAAGCACCGCCCGTGCCACTACCACCAGCCAGGGTGATCCGCGCGCCGCTCACTACCGGCAAGACGGCGTCCACCACCACATCATTGCTTCCCCAGGCGCCTGCGCTACCTGCACTGCTGCTGGCAACAACACGCACATTGCGGTCGGCCGCGTCGATGTTCCCCTCGACGAGGGTATAGCTTGCACTCCACACATCCGCGATATTGGTCGCAGGCACTGCCGCGCCACCGCCGAACTCACTGAAATCGACGCTGACCCCGCTGACTCCGGCATTGCCACCGCGACTGCTCGTATTGTCCCAGCTTGCACGGACTACATCGCCAATCCGATAACTTCCCCTGGTACCTGTTGCCCCGGACAGGCTGATATCAGCGGCCTTCACTACCGGCACCACTCCCGGCGCCACACAGGTGACGGTCACATCGATGGATTGGCCATCTACCAGCCGTCGCGCGGAAGAAAAGGTGATCGGCGCGGTGCTGCAGCCCATTGCCTGTGCTGCTTCACCATGGTTGAAGCCCACAGTGAACCAACCTGCGGTAGTTCCAAGGTCCACCGTTGCATTGCTCACATTCGCCGGCAGGTTCAGCCTGGCGTTGTTGTCGTTGGCCACCTCGTCGTAATAGCCGTCGGTGTGTTCGACGTCCGAGCGGAAGAACATCAGATGGCCAACACCGGGATTATTGTTTGCCAGGTACGCCGAGTGGGTCTGGTAGGTGACGCGCGCGGTAATGGCAGCCGTCGCCGACGCTGTCGTCAGCGCCATGATCAGCATCACCCAGGCGATACGTGCAAGAAAACCGGGAGCGGACATGGATTGCACCTTGTGAGAGCGGGGAGCAGCGGCCCGCTGCTGCGCGAAGCCGCGCAGCCAGACCATGACGCTGGCAGGAAAGGACACACCAAGGCACAACGCCAGCAAGCCCCGCGTCGCGTCTGTAATTGATAGGAACCACGCTGTTTGCCGCCGGTGGCAAGCCCCCCCCGGAACCACTGTTAGGCGCACTATCCCGAATGGCACCAAACCAGCCCCCAGTGCAGCGCCGTTACCGATCAGGCGCGCTGGCCGGATGATGCATAAGGTCAGCAGCGCAGGGCGCAATGCTATTCAACGCCGGGCCGCACCCCAATCCTGCTATTTAGCAGGGTAGACAGGCCGCCCCACCCCAGCTGCCGGATTTCCCACGCGGTATCGGCAGGACCCCTTCGGCCGCAGCAGAACCTGCATTGCGCTCGATATAGCTGCCATATCGTGCAATGGCACATGATCGCGCTCAGCCAGGCAGTCGCGCGTGGGCTTTGTGCAAGGCGGCGATGCAGGCCTTCCGGAAAAAGAAAAGCCCGGCTCAAGGCCGGGCTTCGCAGCAACGTCGGGGAGAGAGGACCGGGCTGCTGTTGGTGATTATCCGCAGCCTCGGTTACACCCCTGTGACAGATATCACTCCACTGTCACGCTCTTGGCCAGGTTGCGCGGCTTGTCCACGTCGGTGCCGCGTGCCAGGGCGGTGTGGTAGGCCAGCATCTGCACCGGGATGGTGTGCACGATGGGGCTGAGCACGCCGGCATGACGCGGCGTGCGGATCACATGCACGCCGTCGGAGGCGTTGAAGTTGCTGTCCTGGTCGGTGAACACGAACAGTTCGCCACCACGTGCACGCACTTCCTGCATGTTGGATTTCACCTTCTCCAGCAGGCTGTCGTTGGGGGCGATGACCACCACCGGCATTTCCGCATCCACCAGCGCCAACGGGCCGTGCTTGAGCTCGCCGGCAGGGTAGGCCTCGGCGTGGATATAGGAGATTTCCTTGAGCTTGAGCGCGCCTTCCAGCGCGATCGGGTAATGCAGGCCACGACCGAGGAACAGCGCGTTGGACTTGCCGGCGAAACGTTCGGCCCAAGCGGCAATCTGCGGCTCCAGGTTCAGCGCATGCTGCACGCTGCCCGGCAGATGCCGCAGCTGCTCCAGATAACCACTCTCCTGCTCGGCATCGACCTTGCCATGCAGCTTGCCCAGCACCACGGTCAGCTGGAACAGCGCGGCCAGCTGGGTGGTGAATGCCTTGGTCGAGGCGACACCGATCTCGGCGCCGGCACGGGTGTAGCAGACCAGCTCGCTTGCACGCGGGATCGCGCTTTCCGGCACGTTGCAGATCGACAGCGTGTGCGTGTGACCAAGCGACTTGGCGTACTTGAGTGCCTCCATCGTGTCCAGCGTTTCGCCGGACTGGGAGATGGTGACGATCAGGTGCTTGGGATTGGCATAGGCGGCGCGGTAGCGGTATTCGCTGGCGATTTCCACGCTGCACGGCAGGCCAGCGATGGCCTCGATCCAGTAGCGCGCGGTCAGGCCAGCGTAGTAGCTGGTGCCGCAGGCCAGGATCTGCACACCTTCGATGTCCTTGAACACCGCTTCGGCGTTCTGGCCGAACAGCGTTGCCGGGAAACCACCGGCGTCAATCGCCGCTTCAATGGTGTCAGCCAGTGCACGTGGCTGCTCGTGGATTTCCTTCTGCATGAAGTGGCGGTACGGCCCCAGCTCCAACGAAGCCAGGGACACGTCCGACATGCGCTGTTCGCGCTGCGCCGGGGCGTTGTCGGCATCAAATACACGCACGCCGTGGCGGGTCAGCTCGGCGGTGTCGCCTTCTTCCAGGAACATCACCCGACGGGTGGCCTGCAGAATCGCCGACACGTCCGAGGCAACGAAGTTCTCACCCTCGCCCAGACCGACCAGCAGCGGGCAGCCCATGCGTGCCACCACCATGCGTTCGGGCTCGTTCTCGCTGATCACCGCCAGCGCGTAGGCGCCGGTCAATTCCTTGACCGTGCGCTGCAGGGCACTGAGCAGATCGTCGTGATCGGCCTTGAGATGATGATGGATCAGGTGCGCGATCACCTCGGTATCGGTCTGCGACTCGAACACATAGCCCAGCGCAAGCAGCCTCTCGCGCTGCTCTTCATGGTTCTCGATGATGCCGTTGTGCACCAGCGCCACGCCCTGACTGATATGCGGGTGGGCATTGGATTCGGTGACACCGCCATGGGTGGCCCAGCGGGTGTGGCCGATGCCAAGCACCGAATGGAACTGCTCGGCGATGGCCGCGCCTTCCATTTCAGCGACGCGGCCGGTGCGGCGTACGCGTCGGATGTGCTCGCCATCCAGCACTGCAATGCCGGAGGAATCGTAACCGCGATATTCCAGCCGCTTGAGCCCTTCAATCAGTACTGGAACCACATCGCGATCCGCGATCGCTCCCACAATCCCGCACATAGCCTATCCATTCGTGTTTACGAGCAGACATTCTAAGTCAGCTGGATCAGACAACCAGCGGACATGCCGGGACATCGGCGCCCGGACACTGTCCGCGAAAGCGTCCGCGGACACCCGGACACTCACCTTTCTGAATACTTTCCAAACAATTTCAACAAGTTGGAGTTGGCACGCGACCTGCTTAATAGATACCAACCCCAGCAGCGAAGCCGACGATGATCCGCGACACCTCCGCCCAGGACCAGGTAAGTACTCAGCGCCCGCAACCCGTCTGGCGTCGTTATATGTGGCCTGCGGTCGCCACCGTGGTGGTGGTGGCCGGCATCGGCTACGTCATCAGCAACTGGCTCGGCGCCAGCCGCTCGTTCGATGGTGACCGCCTGCGCGTGGCCGAGGTCAGCCGCGGCAACCTGGTGCGCGACATCGCCGCCGATGGCCGCGTCATCGCCGCCAACAGCCCGGTGCTGTATGCCATCTCCTCCGGCACGGTGACCCTCAAGGTCGTTGCAGGTGACGTGGTCAAGCAGGGCCAGGAGCTGGCGGTGATCGACAGCCCGGAACTGCGTAGCAAGCTGGCCCAGGAGCAGGCAACACTGGCCGGCCTGGAAGCCGAGGCCGGCCGCGCCGCGCTGGACGCCACCCTGGCGCGCGCCACCGGCGCCAAGATGTCGGACCAGGCTGGGCTGGTAAAGGTCGCCGCACAGCGCGACCTGCAACGCTACCAGCGCGGCTACGATGGCGGCGCGGTGCCGCAGGTGGATCTGGCCAAGGCCCAGGACGAACTGAAGAAAGCCGACATCGAACTGCAGCACGCCCATCAGGACGCCAGCCTGCAGAGCCAGGGCGCAAGCCTGGACGCCCGCAACAAGCGCCTGATGGCGGACCGCCAGGAAGCCGTGGTGGCCGAGGTAAAGCGCCAGGTCGATGCACTGACCCTGCGCGCGCCGTTCGACGGTCAGGTCGGCCAGGTACAGGCCACCCAGCACACCCAGGTCGCTACCAATGCACCGATCCTGGGCGTGGTTGATCTGTCGCGCTTCGAGATTGAAATCAAGGTGCCTGAGAGCTTTGCCCGTGATCTGGCCATCGGCATGCCGGCCCAGCTCACCAGTGGTTCGGGCCAGCCGTTCCCGGGCGAGATCGCGGCGGTGTCGCCGGAAGTGGTGAACGGCGAAGTTGTCGCCCGCCTGCGCTTCTCCGACAAGCAGCCGCCCGGCCTGCGCCAGAGCCAGCGCATGAGCGCGCGCATCCTGCTGGATACCCGCAACAACGTGCTGAAGGTCGAGCGCGGTCCGTTCGTCGAACAGTCCGGTGGCCGCTACGCCTATGTGGTCAGCGGCGGCACTGCGGTGCGTCGCCCGATCCAGACCGGCGTCAGCAGCCTGGGCGAAGTTGAAATCGTCTCCGGCCTGCAGCCGGGCGACAAGATCGTTGTCTCCGGTGCCGATCTGTTCGGCGACATCGAGCGCGTATCGATCAATTGATTGTGGCCGGGATTGGGGAGTTGGGTTTCGGGATTGGAAACAGCAGCAGTCGTCGGGGTTGTCGTGAGCCCTGCCGCCGGCACTGGAACCTTCGAACACAGCCCCCCATCGCCGGCCCTGGCATCACCCATTCAAACGCAGTCCAAGAACCCCGTTCCCGCTCCACCTTCCACATTCCCCGTCGCTGAAAGGAATACCCATGCTCCAGATGCAATCCGTCTCCAAGGTCTTCCGTACCGAACAGGTTGAAACCCATGCGCTGCGTTCGCTGGACCTGCATGTGCGCGAAGGCGAGTTCGTCGCGGTCACCGGCCCGTCGGGCTCGGGCAAGACCACCTTCCTCAACATTGCCGGCCTGCTGGAAACCTTCACCAGCGGCCAGTACCTGCTCGATGGCCAGGACGTCAGCCACCTCGGCGATGACGCCCGTTCGCGCCTGCGCAACCAGAAGATCGGCTTCATCTTCCAGGGCTTCAACCTGATCCCCGACCTCAACCTGTTCGACAACGTCGACGTGCCGCTGCGCTACCGTGGCATGCCCTCGGCCGAGCGCAAGCAGCGCATCGAGAAGGCACTGGCCGATGTCGGCCTGGGCTCGCGCATGAAGCACTACCCGGCCGAACTGTCCGGCGGTCAGCAGCAGCGTGCTGCCATCGCCCGCGCCCTGGCCGGCAGCCCGCGTCTGTTGCTGGCCGACGAACCGACCGGCAACCTCGATACGCAGATGGCACGCGGCGTGATGGAGCTGCTGGAAGAAATCAACAGCCAGGGCACCACCATCGTCATGGTGACCCATGATCCGGAACTGGCCGCCCGCGCCCAGCGCAACGTGCATATCGTCGATGGCCAGGCCACCGATCTGATCCGCGAGCCGGTGCTGGCACACGCCGCCCGCATCGCCGCTGTTGCCGACAACCAGGGCTGAGCCACCCATGTCGCTGTTCGCCTATCACTTCCGCCAAGGCCTGCGCAGTCTGCGCCGCACCCCCGTGCTGACCGCACTGATGGTGCTGTCCATTGCAATGGGCATTGGTGCGTCGATGACTACGCTGACAGTGACGCACCTGCTCTCGGGCGATCCCCTGCCCGGGCGCAGCGCGCAGATCTACTACCCGCAGGTGGATGCATCCCCGCGCGGTGAACGCGCCAGCCGTGAACCGCTGGACGTGCTCGACTACACCTCGGCGACGGACCTGTGGCGTGACGGTCCGGCCGATCGCAAGGCTTTGGTGGTGGACAGCACCATCAAGTTGTCCGCTCCCGGTAGCCAAGTGCCGGCGATGATGACCACGATGCTGTCCACCACCGCCGATTTTTTCCCGATGTTCCAGGCCCCTATGGCCTTCGGTGCCGGCTGGTCGGCCGAGGATGATCAGCGCCGCGCCCGCGTGGCGGTTATTTCCTCGGAATTGAACCAGCGCCTGTTCGGCGGCAAGGACAGCACCGGCAAGATGCTGCGCATCCGCGACAGCGAAGTACGCATCATCGGCGTGCTCAAGCCGTGGCGCCCCTCGCCGCTGTTCTACACCGTGGCCGGCGGCCGCTTTGCACAGGGCGATACCGCCGACTATTACGGCCCGGTCGAAGAGGTGATGGTGCCCTTCTTCAGCGGCCTGCAGATCAACGCCGGCAACTTCCAGCAGTTCACCTGCAACAAGCTACCGGAGAACCCGGGCCATCTGGAGAACACCGACTGCGCGTGGCTGCAGTTGTGGGTCCAGCTGGACAGCCCGGCCAAGGTCGCTGCCTACCAGCAGCACCTGCAGGCCTATGTACAGCAGCAACAGCAGCTGGGCCGTATCAGCCAGCCGGAACTGGCGCGGCTGCGCAGCCTGATGGAATGGATGGACTACAACGGCGTGGTGCCGCGTGATGTGAAGCTGCAGGCATGGGTGGCCATCGCCTTCCTGGTGATCTGCCTGTTCAACACCGTCGGCCTGTTGCTGGCCAAGTTCCTGCGCCGCACCGGTGAGATCGGCGTACTGCGTGCACTGGGTGCGACCCGCGCGATGGTGTTCCAGCAATGCCTGATCGAGGCCGCCTTGATTGGTGTTGGCGGCGCGGTGCTGGGCCTGCTGTTCACCCTGATCGGGCTGTGGAGCATCCGCCAGCAGCCGCTGGCCTACGCCGACATGGTGCAGCTGGACATGACGATGCTGCTGCTCACCTTCGCCACCGCCGTGGCGACCACCGTCATCGCTGGACTGCTGCCGGCGCTGCGCGCCGCCCGCATCGACCCGGCCCTGCAGATCAAGGCCCTGTAAGCCATGACCCTGGACATCAAACCCATCCTCGTCACCCTGTCGCGGCATCGCATCGCCGCCAGCCTGATCGTGCTGGAAATCGCGCTGGCCTGTGCGGTGCTGTGCAATGCGCTGTTCCTGGCCGCCTCGCGGATGGAGCTGATCGGCATGAACAGCGGCGTCGACGAAGCCGCCATCGCCACCCTCACCCTCAACGACTGCGAGTCCTGCACTGCGGTGGACCTCAACAGCCGTTGGCTGCAGCAGCTGCGCAGCCAGGCCGGTGTACAGGCGGTCGGCGTGGCCAATGCCGTGCCGTTCGGCCAGCGCGCCGCTGTCGCCGGCATTACCCTGGACGCCGAGGGCAAACATCACGGCGGCGTGCCGCACTTCTACACGATGGACGCCGGTGCCATCGATGCCCTGCAGTTGAAGCCGGTGCAAGGCCGCATGTTCAACGACAGCGACTATCAGCCGATCAGCAACTTCCTGCCGGAACAGGCACAGGTATGGATCACCCGTGCGTTCGCCGAGCACCTGTGGCCGGACCAGGACGCACTCGGCAAGCAGTTCTGGATGGGCGACTACCGCTATACCGTGGCCGGTGTGCTGGCGCATTTCTCACGCCCGGATCCGGGCCGCAGCGAGAACGGAGTGGCCGGCATGGAATGGTCGGTGATCGTACCGGTCACCACCGATGCGCAGGCCGGTACCTATGTGCTGCGGGCGAACCCGCGCGATCTGCCGCGCATCGTCAACGATGCGGTTTCCGCAGCGCCCAAGGTCACCCCTGAAGCAATCATCTCGGCCGACTACAGCATGCCGTTGCAGCAGCTGCGTGAAAGCTATTTCCGCCAGGACCGCAGCATGACCCGGCTGTTGCTCGGCATCTGCCTGGTGATGCTGCTGGTCACCGCGCTGGGCATCATCGGCCTGGCCAGCTTCTGGGTGCAGCAGCGCACCAAACAGATCGGCGTGCGCCGCGCACTGGGCGCAACCCGCCGCCAGATCATCAGCTACTTCCAGACCGAAAACCTGCTGTTGACCAGCGCCGGCATCGCGCT
Source organism: Stenotrophomonas sp. STEN240 (assembly GCF_056756175.1). Taxonomy (NCBI): domain Bacteria; kingdom Pseudomonadati; phylum Pseudomonadota; class Gammaproteobacteria; order Lysobacterales; family Lysobacteraceae; genus Stenotrophomonas; species Stenotrophomonas sp. STEN240. Next base: position 151,963 of record NZ_JBRRBO010000003.1, read on the forward strand.
TGGCATGCTGCTGGCCTACGCCGGCAACCAGCTGTTGATGCGTTATTTCGAAATCCCCCGGCTGCCGCTGTATTACCTGCCGCTGGGTGCCGTACTGCTGTGGTTGCTGGGCCAGGCTGCCGTCATCGGCCCTGCCCTGCGCGCTGCGTCCATTCCACCCATCGTCGCCACCCGCAGCGCCTGAGCTGCCAAGGATCGTCCATGTTCAGTTACTACTTCAAACTTGCGCTGCGCAGCTTCGGCCGCAACAAGATCCTGACCGCACTGATGGTATTGGCCATCGCGCTCGGCATCGGTGCTGCGATGACCACCTTGACGGTGTTCAAGGTGCTTTCCGGCGACCCGATTCCGCAAAAGAGCGACCGCTTGTTCTATGTGCAGCTGGACCCCGGCATGCGCGAAGGCTACAAGGCCGGTGAGGAGCCGGAGATGCAGCTGACCCGCTTCGATGCGGAGACCCTGCTGAGCCAGAAAAAGGCGCCGCGCCAGGCGCTGATGACCGGCGGTGGCGGCATCGTTGATCCGCGCGTGGATGCACTCAAGCCTTTCAGCATCAGCATGCGCTACACCTCGGCTGACTTCTTCCCGATGTTCGATACGCCGTTCGCGTTCGGCCAGGGCTGGAGCGGCGATGAAGACCAGGGCCGCAGCCGCGTTGCGGTGATCAGCAAGACCCTCAATGACAAGTTGTTCAAAGGTGCGAACAGCGTCGGCAAGGAAGTGCTGGTGGAAGGCCACGCGTTGCGCATTGTCGGCGTTCTCAAGGACTGGAAGCCTGCGCCCAAGTTCTATGACCTGTACTCCGGCAAATTCGATTCCGAAGAAGACGTGTTCGTGCCCTTCAGCACCTCACTGGAACTCAAGCTGGACCGCAACGGCAGCATGAACTGCTTTGGCCGCGAGATCGTCAACGATGCGATGGCCTTGAATGTGCCCTGCGCCTGGGTCCAGTACTGGGTGGAGTTGAATTCGCCGGGCGATGCGAAAAGCTTCAAGGGCTACCTGGACAACTACTCCGAGAATCAGCGCGCTGCCGGTCGTTTCGAGCGCCCGGCCAATACCCGCGTGCGCAATGTCATGGAGCTGATGGAATACCGCAACGCCGTGCCGGGCGACGTGCGCCTGCAGATGTGGCTGGCCTTCGGCTTCCTGCTGGTGTGCCTGGTCAACACTGTCGGCCTGCTGCTGGCCAAGTTCCTGCGTCGCAGTGGTGAGATCGGTGTGCGCCGTGCCTTGGGTGCCAGCCGCGCCGAGATCTTCAAGCAGTGCCTGATCGAGGCCGGCACGATTGGCCTGGCCGGTGGCCTGCTCGGCTTGGTATTTGCCCTGTTCGGATTGTGGGCGGTGCGCCAGCGTCCGGCCGAGTACGCATCGCTTGCCCATCTGGACGGATCGATGCTGCTGTTCACCTTCGCCCTGGCGGTGCTCGCCAGCATGCTCGCCGGCATCCTGCCCGCCTGGCGTGCCATGCAGGTAGCACCGGCACTGCAGCTCAAGAGTCAGTAACGCCATTAGCCCCTCCCTTGCGCAACGCGCAGGGGAGGGTTGGGGAGGGGTGCAGTTGCTCTCGCCCCCGCTTCTCCCAACCAAACCCCATTCCCAGCTCCACGCTTCCTCGGAGATACCTCATGGAAATCCGTCCCATCCTCTCCACGCTGTCACGGCACAAGACAGCCGCCGCGCTGATCGTGCTGGAGATCGCGCTGAGCTGCGCCATCATCTGCAACGCACTGTTCATCGTCTCCCAGCGCATCGAGAACATGCAGCAGGCCAGCGGCATCGATGAAAGCCAGCTGATCGAAATCGGCCTCAGCGGTATCGGCAAGCAGGTCGATGGCGATGCACGCACGGTCGAGGACATTGCCTCGTTGCGCGGCATCGCCGGCGTTGAGAACGTTGCCATCATCAACCAGCTGCCGTTCCAGGGCGGTTCCTGGAACACCTCGTTGTCCGCCAGCCCCGAACCCGATGCGCAGTCGGTCAACGGCGCGCAGTACACCATCGGTGAGAACACGCTCAAGACCTTGGGCTTGAAGTTGACTGCCGGACGTGACTTCAACGCCGACGAGTACATGAGCAATGACACCCTGGAGAAAGAGCAGAACCTTGAAGCCATGAAGTTCTCGGTGATCCTCACCGAATCGATGGCCAAGAAACTGTTCCCGGATGGTGCCGCCGTTGGCAAGACCTTGTACATGGCCAACATCCCGATGACTGTCGTCGGTGTGGTGCAGACCCTGCTGCGGCCCAACAACCAGAACGGCAACCGCACCGATTCGCTGATGTTCCCGATCCGCATGAACTACGCCAACGGCGGCCGCTTCGTCATCCGCGTGACCGATCCTGCGCGCCGCGCTGAAGTGCTGAAGCAGGCAGTGGCAGCATTGGAAAAGAACGATCCCAATCGTTTGATCTACAGCAAGCAGACCGTCGAAGAGAAGCGCGCCAAGTACTTCGCCGACGACCGCGACATGATCGGCCTGCTGCTGATCGTCAGCGGCCTGCTGTTGCTGGTCACCGCATTGGGCATCATCGGCCTGGCCAGCTTCTGGGTGCAGCAGCGCACCAAGCAGATCGGTATCCGCCGCGCACTGGGCGCTACCCGCGCACAGATCCTGCGCTACTTCCAGACAGAGAACTTCCTGCTGGCCGGCATCGGCATCGTGGTCGGCATGTTGCTGGCCTACCTGCTCAACCAGTGGCTGATGGGCCGTTACGAGCTGCCGCGCTTGCCGCTGCTGTATCTGCCGGTAGGTGCGGTGCTGCTGTGGCTGCTGGGCCAGATCGCGGTGTTCGGCCCGGCCCGCAAGGCGGCATCGATTCCACCGGCAGTGGCAACACGCAGCGCCTGATCATCTGGCTCAAGGAGTGGGCATGTTCGGCTATTACCTGCAACTGGCATGGCGCGGCTTCGGCCGCAACAAGGTGCTGACCACCTTGATGGTGCTGACCATCGCAGTAGGTATCGGCGCGACCATGACCACCCTTGGCCTGTACTTCGTGCTGTCGGGCGATCCGATTCCGCACAAGAGCAAGCAATTGTTCTATCCGCAGCTGGAACCGCGCAGCATGGGCAAGGACGCCCGGCTGGAATCGGATCCACTGGAGCAGATGACCCGCTACGATGCCGAAGAACTGTTGCGGCAGAAGCGCGGTGATCGCCAGGCAGCGATGAGCGCCGGCTCGGTGACGGTGCTGCCCAGCGGCAACACCGCGCAGCCGTTCCGGGCGATGGCGCGCTACACCTCGGCAGACTTTTTCCCAATGTTCGAAGTGCCGCTGGCTGCCGGCAACGCCTGGGGTGCAGCCGATGACGATGGACGTGCGCTGGTTGCGGTCATCGACCGCAAGCTGGCACGGCGCCTGTACGGCACAGAGCAGGTCATCGGCAAGGAACTACGGCTTCCACAGGGTGTGTTCCGGGTGATCGGGCTGCTGGGCGACTGGAAGCCGGCGCCCCGCTTCTACGACCTGACCAGCCAGCGCTATGGCGGTGACGAGCAGATTCTGCTGCCCTTCTCCACCTCGCGCGCATTGAAGCTTGATACCCAGGGCAGCATGAATTGCTGGGGCAACAGCGATGCCGATGAAGGCAATCGCGGCCTCACCGCACCTTGTGCCTGGGTGCAGTACTGGGTGCAGCTGGACACGCCGGGCAAAGCCCGTGATTACCTGAAATACCTGGCCGACTATTCCGATACCCAGCGCGCCAGTGGCCGCTTTGAACGGCCCACCAATGTGCGCCTGCACGACGTGATGGGCTGGCTGGACTTCAATCGCATCGTGCCCAACGACGTGCGCCTGCAGATGTGGCTGGCCTTCGGCTTCCTGCTGGTGTGCATGATCAATACGGTCAGCCTGCTGCTGGCAAAGTTCCTGCGCCGCAGCGGCGAGATCGGCATACGCCGATCGCTGGGCGCATCGCGTGCGGACATCTTCAAGCAATGCCTCACCGAGGCCGGCTTCATCGGCCTGGCCGGCGGGGTGCTGGGTGTGGGCTTTGCAGCAATGGGCCTGTGGTTGATCCGCCAGCAGCCGGACGAATACGCACAACTGGCGCAGATGGATGTCACCACCTTGTGGATGAGCTTTGTGCTGGCCATCGGTGTGAGCCTGGTTGCAGGACTGCTGCCGGCCTGGCGGGCAATGCGTATCCCTCCCGCGCTGCAGCTCAAGAGCCAATGACGCAGCGCCATTGAAGCCCCCAACCACCACTGGCTGCCGCCATGGAGAATCCCTTTGGACATCCGCCCCATCCTGTCGATAATGTCACGGCACAAGATCGCCGCACTGCTGGTGGTGCTTGAGATCGCGATCAGCTGCGCCATCATCTGCAATGCGGTGTTCATCATCAGCAACCGTATCGCCCAGATCCAGCAGCACAGCGGCGTGGCCGAGGACGAACTGGTCTATCTGGCCACCAGCAGCCTGCTGCCGGACGTCAACTACGACGCCTTGCGCAAGCAGGACCTCGCCGCACTTGCTGCCATCCCCGAAGTGAAGGCGGCCAGCAGCATCAACCAGATCCCCTATGGCAGCAACGTCTGGGGCTCGGGCATACGCCTGCAGCCGGACCAGACGCGGCCCACCGTGCATGCCTCCAATTACATGGACGACGGCCAGTTGCTGCCCACCTTCGGCCTGCAGCTGCGCGAAGGCCGTAGTTTCAATCCTGAGGACTATCTGGAGAACAGCGCCTTCGCCGGTGGCGACGCCAACCCCATTGTGCCCAGCGTGTTGTTGAGCCATTCGCTGGCCAGGACGCTGTTTCCCGATGGCAATGCCGTGGGCAGCAACATCTACGTCTGGGGCAGCAAGCCGACCCAGGTAGTCGGCGTGATCGACGACCTGTTGGCACCGGGCGACAGCAACGAGTTCAGCGGCCGCTTCGACACCATGGTGTTCCCGATCCGGGTCTCCAACGGCGCCTACGCCCTGCGCACCAGCCCCGGGCAGCGCGAGGCCGTGCTGAAGGCGGCCATTGCCGCCCTCAACAAGGCAGACCCCAACCGCATCATCGAAGAACAGGGAACGCTGGCGCAGATGCGCGACAACTATCACCACCGCGACCGCTCGGTGATATGGCTGCTGCTGGCCGTGTGCATCGCGCTGCTTGCGGTAACCGCTTTCGGCATCATCGGCCTTGCCAGCTTCTGGGTGCAGCAGCGCACCCGCCAGATCGGCATCCGCCGTGCGCTGGGTGCTACCCGCAGCCACATCCTGCGGTATTTCCAACTGGAAAACCTGCTGTTGAGCAGCGCCGGCATCGTCCTTGGGCTGGTCCTGGCCTACGCACTGAACCTGCTGCTGATGGCCCAGTACGAGCTGCCGCGTCTGCCATTGATGTACCTGCCCATCGCAGCGGTATTGCTGTTGTTGCTGGGGCAGATTGCCGTGCTGGGTCCCGCACGGCGCGCAGCATCGGTGCCACCTGCCGTCGCCACCCGTGCGGCCTGATCCTCTTCCACTGCGTTACGGAGTTGCCTTGATGAATACCAAGCTGTTGTGCCTGCTGCTGATGCTGTCCCCGTTGCTGGCAGTACCGGCGCACGCCGCCGATGCCGACAACGCCAGCCTCCACGACACCATCGCCGCGCTGGACCACGGCATGTTCGACAGCTTCAACCACTGCAGCGATCCCGCGCAGTTCGAGAAGCACGCAGGCTATTTCGACCCGGCGGTGGAGTTCTACCACGACACTGGTGGCGTCACCTGGACCCGCGAGGCGATGCTCGCCAATACCCGCAAACATGTCTGCGGCAACTACACCCGGCAGCTGTTGCCGGGCACGCTGGAAGTGTTCCCGATCAAGGATTTCGGTGCGATCGCTCGCGGCCAGCACCGCTTCTGCAACCTCAAGGGCGAACACTGCGACGGCCTGGCCGACTTCGTCATCATCTGGCGCCTGCGCGATGGCCAATGGCAGGCCACGCGGGTATTGAGTTATGCACACCGTGCGGCGGCAGGACCAACGCCATGAACTACACGCTGGAAACCGGCCTGCGCGGCTGCATCCGCCACCCCAGGACAATGGCGTTGGTGGTGGTCACGCTGGCTTTGGGCCTGGCCTCGGTGATGACCATGCTCACCCTGTTGTCGGTGCTGGCGGCCGATCCGCTGCCCGGCGTCAGCCAGAACCTGTACCTGGCCTGGGCCGACTCGCGCCAGGCCGCCAAAAGCGGCGAGAGCGAGAGCTACGGCGACGGCTCACCCGTGCCGCCGCTGTGGAAGCTGGCCGACGTGCAGGCCATGCGTCAGCTGCGCCCGGATGTGGCACAGACCGCCTTGCTGAGTGCACCGGTCACCGCCAGCAACACCGACAACACGCTCAGCAAGAATGTTTCGGCAACACTGGCAATCGGGCCGATGCTGCCGATGTTCGGCGTACCGCTGCGCTACGGCCGGTTCTGGACCGCAGAAGAAGAGGCCGCGCGCACCCCGGTGGTGGTGATCAGCCGCGCGCTCAGCGAGCACCTGCTCGGCCGCGAGGACGGCACTGGCGCGGAAATCCGCCTCGGCAAGCACAACTTCCGCGTGATCGGCATCAGCGAGCGCTGGGCGCCGCGTCCGCGCCCGCACTTCCTGCCGTCCTACAACGCAGGCTGGGAGGGTGACGGCGATGAGTTGTTCGCCCCCGCCGAAGCCGCATTGGCATCCGGCACGGAGATCACCAGCACCCGCATCTGCGATGGCAATGGCTTTGGCGGTTTCCGCTTCGATCAGATCGACACCCAGCAATGCCGCTGGCTGGTGTTGTGGGCCGAGCTGAAAGACAGCGCGCAACGTGACAGCTATATGCAGAGCCTGCAGAGCTTTGCCGCCGACCGCCACGCCGCCGGCATCTTCGCGCGTGCGCCCAGTACCCGCCTGCAATCAATGGCGCAGTGGCTGCACTTCAACCGGGTGGTCCCGGACAGCGTGCGGCTGAATCTGTGGCTTGCGCTTGGCCTGCTGGTGTTATGCCTGGTCAACGTCGCCGGCCTGCTCGCAGCACGTTTCCTGCGCCGCGCCGGTGAGCACGGCGTGCGTCGTGTGCTCGGCGCCCCGCGCCGCGCGATCATTGCCACCTGCATGGTCGAATCGACCTTGGCCGGCTTGCTGGGCGGGCTGATTGCATTGCCGTTGACGCTGGCCGGCCTGTGGCTGATGCGGCAACAGGGCGAGGCCTACTCATCACTGGCCCGCTTGAGCCCCACATTGTTTGCCGGCCTGCTGTTGATGGCGGTCATCACCGGCGTGGTGGTCGGGCTGCTGCCGGCCATCCGCGCCGCCCGCCAGGAACCTGCGCTGCAGGTCAAAACCCTTTGAACGAGGCCATCGCATGAATCCGCTGCTCTCCTCCATGCGCCGCCAGCCGTTGATGCCCTGGCTGATCGTGCTGCAGATCACCGTGGCCTGCGCCATCCTCTGCAATACCTTGTTCCTGCTCGCGCAGCAGGCCGGCCCGCTGTTGATCGACGACGGCATCGCCGACAAGGAGGTGATCATCATCGACCAGATAGTGCGCCCGGACGGCAACTGGAGCGCCGCGCAGGGCAGCGCAGGTGCTGCTGCCTTGGCGCATATCCCTGGCGTGAAGCATGCAACCGCAGTGGTCGGCGCGCCGATGCGCGAGACCCTGACCATGGTCTACGACCTCAAATCGCATACCGGCGCCAGCGCGATGGTCAGCGGCTTCATCGGCAACCAGCTGATCGATACGCTGGGCCTGCGGCTCAGCCGTGGCCGCGACTTCACGGACAACGAATACAGCGACCTGCAGATGGGTGATGACGGCAACGCCGCCACCACGCCCATCATCATCACCGAAGCGCTGGGCAGGGCTTTGTTCGAAGGCAATCCGGTCGGGCAGCCGCTGACCTCCGGCGATGGCGGCAGCCACTACGTGGTGGTCGGCGTGGTTGCGCACCTGTTGCGCTACCAGCTCAGCGAACTGGACGATGGCAAGGCCGAGTACGCCATCCTGTTGCCACGCCGTCCCGCCGGGCTGCCGCTGCTCAGCTTCGTGCTGCGCACCGACGCGGATCAACGCGACGCGGTGATCAAGGCCGTACCGGGCGTGCTGCAGTCCACGTATGCCGGGCAGATGGCCAAGAGTTTCAACCCGGTCGTATCCAGCTACGAGCAGCTGCGCAGCAATGGCCTGCGCAACCGCCGCGCTGCGGTATGGCTGCTGCTCACGGTGAACCTGGTGGTGGCGACCATCACCTTGATCGGCATCGCCAGCCTCAGCGGCTATTGGATACAACAGCGCACCCGCCAGATCGGCATCCGCCGTGCGCTGGGTGCCACCCGCATGCAGGTGATGCGCCACTTCCTCGCCGAAAACCTGTTGCTGACCAGCGCCGGGCTGGTGATGGGACTGGTGCTGGCACTGGTGATCAACCAATGGCTGATGCAGCATTACGAGCTGCCGCGGCTGCCGTGGGCCTACCTGCTGGTCGCCGGCGGCCTGATGCTGCTGCTCGGCCAGCTGGCGGTCACCGCGCCCGCGCGGCGTGCCGCGCAGTTGCCGCCTGCCAGCGCGACCCGCAGCGTGTAATGTGCTGACTCCAGCAGGCCACCACCGCCCTTTCATCTTCTTCTGCGACAACTGATGCCACAGATCCTGATCATCGACGACAACACTGCCGTGGCCACTGCGCTGGACGTGCTGTTTTCCCTGCACGACATCGACACCCGCCATGCCATCTCGCCCGAGCTGGGCCTGGCGATGCTGGCCGAGCACGAGTTCGACCTGGTCCTGCAGGACATGAACTTCACCGCCGACACCACCTCCGGCGAGGAGGGCCAGGATCTGTTCCGGCGCATCCGCCAGGCCCACCCGGACCTGCCGGTGATCCTGCTTACCGCCTGGACCCACCTGGACAGCGCGGTGGAACTGGTCAAAGCCGGTGCCGCCGACTATCTGGCCAAGCCCTGGGATGACGGTCGTCTGTTGACCACCGTCAACAACCTGCTGGAACTGGCCGAAGCGCGCCGCGAGCTGGCCCGCCGCCGCGCCCGCGAGCTGCGCCATCAGCAGGCCCTGCATGATCGCTACGACCTGCGCGGCGTGGTGTTTGCCGACCCCGCCAGCGAACGCATCATCGCCCTGGCCTGCCAGGTGGCGCGATCGGAGTTGCCGGTATTGATCACCGGCCCCAACGGCGCCGGCAAGGAGAAGATCGCCGAGATCATCCAGGCCAACTCGGCGCACAGCAAAGGGCCGTTCGTCGCACTCAACTGCGGTGCCATTCCGTCCGAGCTGATCGAAGCCGAACTGTTCGGCACCGAGGCCGGTGCCTATACCGGCGCCAACAAGGCGCGCGAAGGCAAATTCGAGGCGGCCGACGGTGGCACATTGTTCCTGGATGAAATCGGCAACCTGTCGCTGACCGGGCAGATGAAACTGCTGCGGGTACTGGAAACCGGGCGCTTTGAACGGCTGGGTTCCAACCGCGAGCGACAGGTGAAAGTGCGCGTGGTCAGCGCCACCAATGCCGACCTGCCGGCGATGATCCGCGCCGGCAGCTTCCGCGAAGATCTCTACTACCGGCTCAACACCGTCGAACTGAGCCTGCCGCCGCTGGCCGAGCGCCGCGAGGACATCCTGCCGCTGGCGCAGTACTTCCTCGCCGACGGCAAGCCGCTGTCGGCGCCTGCGCTGCAGGCCCTGCAACGCCACAACTGGCCAGGCAACGTGCGCGAACTGCGCAACGTCATCCAACGTGCCGCCCTGCTCGCACAGGGCCCGCGCATCGAGGTTGCCGACCTGAACCTGCCACGTGCACCAGCCCGCTCCACCGCACCGGCGGACGAGCCTGATCGCGCGCATATCGTCACTGCACTGGAACGGGCCGGCGGCGTCATCGCCCAGGCTGCCGCCGAGCTGGGGCTGAGCCGGCAGGCGCTTTACCGGCGCATGGATCGCCACGGCATCCCGCGCGAGTGAGCACATCCCTGTGAAAACGCGCTCCTTCACCTTCACCCTGTTTCTGCGGCTGCTGCCGGTGCTGGCCCTGGCGGCGGCCTTGCCGTGGTTCCTGGCGTATTGGATGGACCGTGGCTGGGTGGTGGCGGGCGTGTCCACCGTCATCCTGCTTGCACTCATGTGGTGGGCTTTGCGCCGCGCCACCGCACCGATCCGCTCACTGCTGCGGGCGCTGGCCGGCACCACCAGCAGCTACCGCGATGGCGAGTTCAACTTTGGTGTGCACTGGCGCGGCAATGATGAATTCGCACAGCTGGTGCAGGCCCACGCCGAGCTCGGCGATGTGCTGCGCGAACAGCGGCAATCGCTGGTGCAGCGCGAGTTGCTGCTGGACACCATGGTGCAGAACACGCCGGTGGCGATGCTGCTGCTCACCGATGGCGGCGATGGCGTGCAGCGCGTGACCTTCTCCAACACCGCCGCGCGCAAGCTGCTGCACGGCGGCTGGAAGCTGGAAGGCCAGCGCATGCACGAGTTGCTGGAAAACATGCCGATCGAGCTGCGCAACGCCATCGCTCGCGGCGGCGACAGCCTGTTCGCGGTACGTGACCCGGATGCAGCCGAAGACGATGACGATGACGATGACGAGCAGATCTATCACCTGTCGCGTCGCGCCTTCCATTTGAACGGCCGCCCGCATGAACTACTGCTGCTGCGCCTGCTCACCGCCGAGCTGCGCCGCCAGGAAGTGCAGACCTGGAAAAAGGTGATCCGGGTGATCAGCCATGAGCTGAACAACTCACTGGCACCGATCGCCTCGCTGGCGCATTCCGGTGCGGAGCTGGTACGACGTGGCCGTTATGACCGGCTGGAAGACATCTTCGGTACGGTGGAAGAACGCGCGCGCCACCTGGAAGGTTTCATTCGCGGTTATGCCCGTTTTGCCAAGCTGCCGCAGCCGCAGTTGCAGACCGTCGCCTGGAGCCAGTTCCTGCAGGGCCTGCAGCAGCAGATCAACTTCCGCATGGCACCGATGGTGGATGAGCAGTACAGCCGCCTGGATCAATCGCAGTTCTCGCAGGCAATGCTGAACCTGCTGAAGAATGCGCACGAAGCCGGCGCCGACAATGGCGCAGCGGATGAATCGGTGGAAGTGCGGATCGCACGGCTGCCCAACTGGCTGCGCATCGAAGTGTTGGATCGCGGCAGCGGCATGAACGAAGCCGTGCTGCAGAACGCGTTGATGCCGTTCTATTCGACCAAGCGCAACGGTACCGGCCTGGGGTTGGCCTTGACCCGCGAGATCATCGAAGCACACGGCGGGCGCATTTCATTGCAGAACCGCAAGGACGGCGGCCTGTGCGTGGCGATACTGCTGCCGCATGACTGAAAGCCACCGTTTTGTAGGAGCGGCGTAAGCCGCGAAGCTGACATCGCATCAGCGCTTGTTATAGCGGGGATCTGAAAATGCCCCGACTTCGCGGCTGACGCCGCTCCTACAAAAGCTGTCGCCGCTCCCACAAGAAACGATTTGCGGCTATTCCAAGGCTCGCTGCATGGCCAAACGCAGCTCCATCGGGAAGCCTGCCGCTGCCTCTGCCGCCATCACCTCGCGCATGCCCGCGCTCCAGTCCGGCGATGGCCACTCGCGGAAACCCTCGCTGGCATAGAAAGGCGCATTCCACGCAACGTCGCTCAGGGTGCTCAGCACCGCACGCTGATGGCCACGCGCCCTGCCCTGCTCCAGTGCATGCCGCAGCAATGCCCGGCCCAAACCTTTGCGCCCATGTTCCGGCGCAACATCCATCTGCTGGATGTGGAAATCAGCCTCAAGAACACCCGCCATCAGGTAACCAGCCAGTTCGTGCTCGCTGGTAATCACCCACAGCATTCCTTGCTGCCATGCCTGCTCAAACAACTGCGGGTCGGTCGGGCTGACAGCAAATATCTGCGCAGCCGGATGTCCTTGCAGGCGTTCAGCGGCGCGTGCTTCGATCCGCGGCAACAGCGCGAGTTCGTCGCGCTGCGCCCGCCGTGGCTCAGGACTTTTTGACAGGGCGCACCCAGCCTTCAATGGTCTGCTGCCGGGTGCGCGCTACCGTCAGCTTGCCCTCCGGCGCATTACGCGTGATCACCGAGCCCGCACCAATCGTGGCGCCATCCTCGATGGTCAGCGGCGCTACCAGCGAACTATTGGAACCGATGAAAACCTTGTCGCCTATCGTAGTCTGGAACTTGTTCACGCCGTCGTAGTTGCAGGTGATGGTGCCGGCGCCGATGTTGGTGCCGCTGCCGATAACCGCATCGCCCAGGTAGGTCAGGTGGTTGGCCTTGCTGCCCTTGCCCAGCGTGACCTTCTTGGTCTCAACGAAGTTGCCCACGTGCACGCCATCGGCCAGCACCGTACCCGGACGCAGCCGTGCAAATGGCCCGATCTGTGCCGCGCCCTCGCTGACCACGCCTTCCAGATCGCAATGCGGTCGCACTTCGGTGCCCGCACCCAGCTTGACGTCCTTCAAACGCACGAAGGCGCCGATGCTGACGCCATCGCCCAGCTCGACCTCGCCTTCCAGAATCACGTTGGCATCGATCTGCACGTCGCGGCCAACCGTGACCGTGCCGCGCTGATCGAAGCGCGATGGGTCCAGCAGACGCGCGCCCTGCTCGCACAGCGCCTTGGCCGCACGCAGCTGCCAGGCACGTTCCAGCTGCGACAGCTGCCACGGGTCATTCGCACCCTCGGCGTCCTGCGCGTCGCTTACCAGCACCAGCTCAGCGGCCGCGTACTCATCTGCAGCGGAGGCAAAGATGTCGGTCAGGTAGTACTCGCCTTGCGCATTGCGATTGGACAGCCCCGACAGCCAGCGCCGCAGAGCCGTCGATTCGGCGGTGATGATGCCGGTGTTCACCGTGCGGATGCGCTTCTGCTCATCGCTGGCATCCTTCTGCTCAACGATAGCCGCAACCCTGCCCTCGGCATCACGGACAATCCGGCCGTAGCCATTCGGGTCATCCAGCTCAGCCACCAGCACCGCCAGGCGCGGGCCGTCTTTCAACAACGCGCTCAAGGTCTGCGCGCGCATCAACGGCACGTCGCCATACAGCACCAGCACCTGCGCGGTATCAGGAACCTGTGGCATGGCCTGCTGCACGGCATGGCCGGTACCCAGCTGCTGGCTCTGCTCAGCCCAAAGCAGGTCCGGTTGATCAGCGAAGGCGGCACGCACGGCTTCACCACCGTGCCCATAAACCACATGGATGCCGGCCGGCTGCAATTGACGCGCTGTCTCGATCACATGGGCCAACATCGGCCGCCCGGCGATAGGCTGCAGCACCTTGGGCAGCAGCGATTTCATGCGCTTGCCGGCACCGGCAGCGAGGATGATGATGTGCAGCGGCTGGGTCATGCCTACAACTTCCTTCGAGAGTCTCTGGATTCTAAGCGCAAGGGGTTAGCATTGCAGGCCGTCACTCAAGCCTGCACAACCATGAGCCTGTTCCGCCAGGGCAGCCAATACATCGCCATTGGCCTGCTGCAGCTGGTGCTGGACTGGGGCGTGTTTGTTGCCGCCACCGCGCTGGGACTGCAGGTAGCACCGGGCAACCTGCTGGGCCGGGTCAGCGGCGCCCTGCTCGGCTTCTGGCTCAATGGGCGCTATACCTTTGCCGCGCAGGGCGAGCACCGCCACGGCTGGAAGCGCTTTGCCCGCTTCCTGGTGCTATGGCTGCTGATGACCGTGATCAGCACCTGGTTGATCGACTGGGTGGCCCAGTCCTTGGGTCTTCAGTATGCGTGGCTGGCGAAGCCGCTGGTGGAGGCCGGCCTGGCTGGAGTGACTTTCCTGTTGCTGCGGCATGTGGTCTACCGCTGAACCGAGGTTGTAGTGCGAGCCATGCTCGGCAGAGGCTCTACCGAGAAAGCCCCAGCACAGCATTACTGCGCCCAGCAGCATGCCGTTCCCCGCGAACGCGGCACCTGTAGTGCCGAGCCATGCTCGGCAGAGGCTCTACCGGTGAAGCCCCTGCCGAGCATGGC